>NZ_JBIUZW010000008.1:0-140856 GCF_044745245.1 Herbaspirillum sp. NPDC087042
GCCGGCAAGACCACCTTCTTCAACGTGATCACGGGCCTGTACCAGCCCGATACCGGCAGCTTCGAGCTGGCCGGCAAGCCCTATTCGCCCAGCGCCCCGCATGAAGTGGCCAAGGCCGGCATCGCCCGCACCTTCCAGAACATCCGCCTGTTCGGCGAGATGACGGTGCTGGAGAACGTGATGGTGGGTTGCCACGTGCGCACGAAACAGAATGTGTTCGGCGCGGTGTTTCGCCACAAGGCCGCGCGCGACGAGGAAGCGGCCATCCGCGCCAAGTCGCAGCAGCTGCTGGACTTCGTGGGCATCGGCCAGTTCGCCAAGCGCACGGCGCGTCACCTGTCCTATGGCGACCAGCGTCGCCTGGAGATCGCCCGCGCACTGGCGACCGATCCGCAGCTGCTGGCGCTGGACGAACCGGCGGCCGGCATGAACGCCACCGAGAAGCTGGGCCTGCGCGAGCTGCTGGTGAAGATCCAGGCCGAGGGCAAGACCATCCTGCTGATCGAGCACGACGTCAAGCTGATGATGGGCCTGTGCAACCGCATCACGGTGCTGGACTATGGCAAGCCGATTGCCGAGGGTGTGCCGGCGGATGTGCAGAAGAACCCGGCGGTGATCGAGGCTTACCTCGGCGCGGGACATTAAGCGAGACCACAGAACATGACGACGAATATTCTTAAAGTAGAAGGCCTCTCGGTGGCCTATGGCGGCATCCAGGCCGTCAAGGGCATCGCCCTGGAAGTCAACGACGGCGAACTGGTGACGCTGATCGGCGCCAACGGCGCCGGCAAGACCACGACGCTGAAGGCCATCACCGGCACGCTGCCGGCCAGCCGCGTCGAAGGACATATCGAATACCTGGGCAGCGCCCTGAAGGGTAAGAAGTCCTTCGAGCTGGTCAAGGACAAGCTGGCGATGGTGCCGGAAGGGCGCGGCGTCTTTACGCGCATGAGCATCCAGGAAAACCTGCTGATGGGCGCCTACACCAGCAATGACAAGGGCCAGATCGCGGCTGACATCGACAAGTGGTTCGCGGTCTTCCCGCGCCTGAAGGAACGGGCGGCGCAGATGGCGGGCACGCTCTCGGGCGGCGAGCAGCAGATGCTGGCGATGGCGCGTGCGCTGATGAGCCATCCCAAGCTGCTGTTGCTGGACGAGCCCTCGATGGGCCTGTCGCCGATCATGGTGGAGAAGATCTTTGAGGTGATCCGCAATGTGTCGGCGCAGGGCATCACGATCCTGCTGGTGGAGCAGAACGCCAAGCTGGCACTGGAGGCGGCGCATCGCGGCTATGTGATGGAGTCGGGCTTGATCACCATGCAGGGCGAGGCGCGTCAGATGCTGGATGATCCGCGGGTGAAGGCGGCTTATCTGGGTGAGGCATGACCTGCCCGGAGGTAAAAAGGCTGGGAAAGATATAAACGGTTAAAACGATTTATATCGTTTTCTGTTTTTCTGTATGAGAAGGGGCGCAACCTTGGTTGCGCCCCTTTTTTTTGCTTTGCGGGTCCGGCCAGTGCGGCGGGCGCTCAGTGGACAAACAGGTAGAGCAACACCAGCAGGAAGGCCGGAACGCCGCACAGCCATGCGAGGAAATACTTGCCCATGATCGTTCTCCTATTGTGAGTGTGTGTGAGTGTGTGAGTGCTCAGAGAGAGGCATCACCATCGTCTGCTCGCGTGGCAAGCCGGCTCCGTCCAGGGCCGGTTGCGCACATTGCTCATCCTGGGCCAGTGGACGCGACAGGACCATCGGACATCGCCGCAACATCCTGTAGGAAGCGGCCTGCCCCGTTGCGTGAGGCCCGCTGAACCGGTGCCAGATCATCGTTCGCAAAGCCAATGCAGGCAAGGCTTTGCGCGTTGTCCTACAAGACAATCGGCAGCCGTCCTATAGAGCCCGGCAGTAGGGCCTTGCTACCATTTTTCCCATGCTGCACATCCTGCCAGGCCATCTTGAGCCATTCAGACCACGAGGAGACGCAACCATGAACACGAAGACGATCACCGGCCAGTTCCATGTTGTCCTGGGCAAGCTTCAGGAGAGCATGGCGGCAGCACTGGGCAATGCGGCGCTGCAGCGTGCGGCGCAGCGACGCCAGATGGATGGTCGCATCCTGCACGCGGTGGGCGAGGCGCAAGACCTCATCAAGCGCTCGCTGCGCCAGCGTGCCAGTTCGCTTTGAACAATGTCGGGAGAGTATCGATGAGCTTCTCACGCAAACTGATGTGGGCCGCCGGCCTGGCTGGTATTGCCGTCGGCGCGACCCTGAAGTCCCTGGCCCGCGAGGCAGGTCTGCGCGAACGGCGCTTGCAGAGCCAGGCGCTGCAGCGCTGGGAAGACGAGGGTGGCAGTCCGCGCGCCAGCGTGCAGCCTCTGCCGCCACGCGAACGCGGGCACTGAGGAGCGGGCAGGGAAAGGCAGTCGTTGTCCTACACGGCAATCGGTCTGGCGCCGATACAGAGCGCGACAAGGAAGCGGTATCTTGTCTCTATGCCGATCAATCAAGCAGGCGACGCACCACAACCAGGGACATGCCGCACCGACCGGGCGCCGGCAAGATCAAGATCAAGAACAAGGGAGTAGGCCTTATGGACAAGCTCGTGCTCGGGTGGCTCTTGGGTATACCGGTGCTGATGTTGATCCTGCTGCAGTACCTGATGTAGGCAGTCGCCGGTACTACCGTCATCGTGGCCACAGCCACCAACACCAACCCTTCATGGAGGACAAGCATGCAAGCCAGCAAACTGAAGACCGTGCGCAACGATGTGCAATCGCTGTTGCAACAGGCCCAGGACCTGTTTGCGCAAGCAGCAGCGACATCCGGGCAAAAAGCCGACGAGCTGCGCGCCAGTGCGCAGGCCTTGCTGGAGCAGGCCCTCAATACCGCCCACGACGCCCAGTCCACCGTGGTCGAGACCGGTCGCCAGATCGTCACCACCACCGACGACTACGTGCAATCCAATCCCTGGCGTGCCATTGCCATCGGCACCGGCATCGGCCTGCTGGTCGGGCTGGCGGTGGGCCGTTGCGCCGATCATGGTTGATCGGGCCTGAAGACGGGATCCAGCCAGGCGTGCTGTGCGAGCACGGCGTGCATCAGTCAAGAAACCGGAGAGAGGAATGACCATGACCAGGAATCCGCCTCACACCGAGGCCAGCAAGAAGCAGTCCAGTGAGCAAGCCTTCCATCTGGACAAGGGAGCCATCCGCGCTGCGGCCAGCAAGATCAGCGGCGGTGCCGTTACCGAAGGCTATCGGGGCAATCGCAAGGAAGTCATCGCCATGCTCAATGACGCGCTGGCCACCGAGCTGCTGTGCGTGATGCGTTACAAGCGCCACTACTACACGGCCAAGGGCCTGGAGATCGAGGCCATCAAGGGCGAATTCCTGCAGCACGCGCAGGAAGAGCAAAGCCATGCCGACCTGATCGCCGAGCGCATCGTGCAGCTCAATGGCGAGCCCGATTTCAATCCGAAGACGCTGAGCGAACGCAGTCACGCGCACTACGATGACTCGGCGGACATCAAGGACATGATCCGCGCCAACCTGATCGAGGAGCGCGTGGCCATCGAAGCCTATCGCCAGATGATAGAACGCATCGGCGACGACGATCCGACCACCCGCCACATGCTGGTCCAGATCATGGCCCAGGAAGAAGAGCATGCCGACGACATGAGCGATCTGCTCGGCCTGTAGGCATCAGGCAGTTGGACCACCAGGCGCGCTCCATGAGTGCGGCTATCGATAACACACCAGGACGAGAGGAAGACCACAATGAAAAAAATCATCGCAACCATGATCTTCGGTGCTGCCGCGATCGGCATGCAGGCGACAGCGTTCGCCGCCGATCCCGCTGCGGCCCAGTACAAGGCCGACAAGTCCAAGGCCGACGCCGACTACAAGGTCGCCAAGAAGAAGTGCGGTCCGCTCAAGGGTAACGACAAGGACGTCTGCGACAAGCAGGCCAAGGCAGACCATGAGTCGGCCATCGCCGATGCCAAGGCCAAGCGCAAGGGCGCCGATGCCGACAAGGATGCGCGCAAGGACAAGAACGATGCCAACTATGACGTGGCCAAGCAGAAGTGCGATGCCTTGAGCGGTGACGCCAAGGACCAGTGCGTGGCCAACGCCAAGTCCAAGTACGGCAAGTAAGCCATCCCCGAGCCGGTGTGGCCGGCGGCGGACAAGGCTGGCCGCTGGCGATACCTGTGCTTGTCTTCACCCTGTTTGCACCTCATTTCATCACTAATAGGAGAACATCATGTCCTTGAGCAAAATGTCGCTGACCCAGCGTTTCTTCGGTTTCTTCCTGGCCCTGTTCATGGTTTCGCTGGTGGGCTGCGCCTCCGGCCCGGGCAAGGAAGGGACCGGTGAATATGTGGATGACGCCGTCATCACCACCAAGGTGAAGGCCGCCATCTTCAACGAACCCAACCTGAAGTCCGCCGAGGTCAATGTCGAGACCTACAAGGGCGTGGTCCAGCTCTCCGGCTTTGTTTCCAGCGCAACCTCGGCTGCCCGTGCGACCGAACTGGCGCGCGGCGTCAAGGGTGTGGTCTCGGTGCGCAATGACTTGCGCCTGAAGCAATAAGGTCGGGAACTTGCCAGGGCGCGACGGGTCTGTTGACCGGTTCGCGCCCATCTGTCTTAAGGAATTTATCGCTGGGAGCCGCATGGACAGTGCGATCCGCTGCGTTTCGCCTTGAGACAGTCTGATGGGCTTGAGGTATAGTAGAAAAGCATTGCGACCGGGCAAGCCGTCGGGACCATTGTCCCGCAGAGGCATGCGCGAGTGAAGGCGCGAGTTAAAGCTCGAGTATCGGCGCAGTGCGGCAGCAAAGGCGCCAAGCCTGGCCAGTGGCGGTCTTGCGAACCCGACTGGCGGCGTGGCGACCCATTATTACAGTACAGAGTACATCGCGGCACAGGCTGTGCCGCAGTTTCAATTCACCGCTCAAAATTGCCATGACAAAAATACTTGTAGTCGATGACCACGCGGTCGTACGGGCAGGTGTGCACCACTTCATTTCTGAAATCCCATCGATGGAAGTCGGTGGAGAGGCCAGCACCGCCGAGGAAGCGATCCGGCTGGTGCGCACCCAGGACTGGGACATCGTCCTGCTCGATATCGCGATGCCCGACAAGAGTGGCGTAGAAGTGTTGAAGCAGATCAAGCGCGAGAAGCCGGAGTTGCCGGTGCTGATGCTGTCGATGCATCCGGAGAGCCGCTATGCCGTGCAGGTGCTGCGCAGTGGCGCTTCCGGCTACGTGCAGAAAGAGGCGCTGGCTACCGAGCTGGTCAATGCCATCAACACCATCCTGCGCGGGCACAAGTACATCAGCTACGGTGTGGCCGAGCTGCTCACCAGCGAACCGGTGGATTCGGAGAAGCCCCTGCACGAGACGCTGTCCCAGCGCGAGTACGAGATCTTCTACAAGCTGGGCCAGGGCCAGGGCGTGACGCAGATCGCGGACGAGCTGTGCCTGTCGGTCAAGACGGTGAGCACCTATCGCTCGCGGGTGCTGCAGAAGATGAGCATGACCAACAATGCGGACATCATTTATTACGCGATCAAGAACAACCTGATCGACTGAGGCCAGGTCCATGGCCAAGGCGACGCAGCAGATCGCCATGGCAGGCAGGACAACTGGCAAGGAAAAGCACGGTACGGCGCATCATGGATGACTATCTCAACACCCGGCTCCAACGCGACAGCGACGGTACGCCCTTGCGCATCTTCCTGGTGGAAGATTCGGAGGACGTGCGGGAGCTCATCGTCGAGAGCCTGGCCGAGATCGCCGGGGTGCGCCTGGTCGGGTATGCCGAGACGGAGATGGAGGCGCTGCGCCATCTGCAACAGAACAGCTACGATGTACTGATCCTGGATATCCAGTTGAAGCAGGGCAACGGCATGAGCCTGTTGCAGGCGCTGGCGCGTTCCAATACGCGCCGCCAGAGCGAGGTCAAGGTGGTGTTCAGCAACCATGTGAGCCCGACCTACCGGCGCGTGGGGGCGCAGTGCGGGGTCCAGCATTTCTTCGATAAGTCTTCCGAGCTGCCGCTGCTGTGCGACTTGTTGAGGGACTTGGCGGGCCAGAAGATGGACGCGCCACGTTCGGCCTCGAACAACAATTCGCCGCAGGGTTCGGCGCAGGCCGGCGGGCACTGAAGCGGCGGCCGGCCGCCAGGTCGGTGCAGGTGCGGGAGCACGAGAACAGATCATGCTGATGTTGCCGGCCAGGCGCGTCGCACGGGTCGCACAAGAGCAAGGGATATCCGACGATGCAGAAGAATAACGACGGCTTTGCTCCGTCCTCCGCCGACATCCATCGCAATGCGTCGGTCGAGTACTTCACGGCGTCGCACGCCCATTACAGCAGCATGGTGACGCTGGCCATGGGGCTGTCCATGGCCGTGATCCTGTTCGGTATCGTGGTGCTGGTGGCGGCGTTCCTGGAGGACGAGTACCGGCGTCTGCTCTCGGGCCTGCTGGCGGTGCGCGCGGTGACGGCCACCGGTTTCATCCTGGGCGCCTGTGCGCTCTATCTCCGTTGTGCCAATGGGTCGGGCCGCACTGGCCTGTCGGGCTTGCTGGTCAATGCGCTGGCCTGGCTGCTGCTGGTGCTGGGCGCGGCCACCCTGGTGCATGGGGCGATGTATGCGGCGGGCTGGTTGCCGGTCGATGCCGTCCATCCACTGTCGTCGCTGGTGATCCCTCCGCTGCTGTCGGTCGGTTTCCTGCTGATGGCGGCGGTGCTGCTGCTGCAGGACTGGCGCCTGCCGGGTGGCTACTATCTCTCCGAATATCTCTCCTTCGCCCTCATGGGCTTGTCGGCCATTCCGCTGGTGGGCTACATCTATGGCGTGAGCCAGTTCATCTATCTGGATTTCTACGTGCCGGTGCCGCTGTTGTCGGCGCTGGTACTGGCGCTGCTGGGGGCGGCGCTGCTGATGGCACGGCCCTCCCATCCGCTGATGGCCGTGATCATGCGCATCGCGCCAGGCGGGCAGATGCTGCGCCACCTGTTGCCGCAGACGCTGTTCCTGCTGCTGGCCTTCAGCCTGCTGCTGAACTGGGGCCTCACGCATGGCTGGATCCTGCCCGAGTTGCTCCTGCCCACGCTGACGCTGATCAATGGCGTGATCGTGCTCTTCATCTTCTGGGGTTCTGCCAGCCGGCTCGACAGCGAATACGGCGAGCGCACCCGCAACGCCCAGAAGCTGGCCGAGACCAGTGCCTTGCTCAATGCGGTCAGCGAAAGCACCAGCGACCCGATCTTCGTGAAGAACCGCCAGGGCCTGATGATCTTCGCCAATCCGGCGACGCTGCACAAGCTGGGCAAGACCTGGGAAGAGACCATGTACCGCGCCAGCCGCGAACTGTTCATGGTGGCCGAGGAGGCCGAGACCATCGACCGCGACGACCGCCGCGTGATGGCCTCGGGCAAGCCCGAGAAGCTGGAGCAGACGCTGCATCTGCCCGAGGGCGTGGTGACCTTCCAGACCGCCAAGGTGCCGTGGTTCGGCAAGGATGGCAGCGTCCAGGGCGTCATCGGCATCAGCACCGACATCACCGAGCGCAAACAGGCCGAGGATGAATTGCGCCAGCGCGAGAGCCAGCTGGAGAAGACCGTGATCCAGCGCACGGCGTTGCTGCGCGAACTGACCAACCACCTGGAGACCGTGCGTGAAGAAGAGAAGCGTGCCATCGCCCGCGAGCTGCACGACAACATGGGCGCGTCGCTGACGGCGCTGTCGATGCACCTGGAAGGGGTCTACCAGATCCTGCCGCCGGATGAAAAATGGAGCGATCGCAAGACCCGCATGCAGGGCCTGATGAAGTCGCTGGTGGCCACCACGCGGCGTATCCAGACCGAGCTGCGGCCCAATACGCTGGACCTGTTCGGCCTGAAGGCCGCCATTTCCGAGCAACTTGACGAGCTGCACGAGCGTACCGGCATTGCCTGCCACGCCAGCCTGCCTGACGAGGACGTGGAGGTTGACCACGAGATGGAAATCGCCATCTACCGCATGCTGCAGGAAATGCTCAACAACGTCACCAAGCATGCCAAGGCGCGCAAGGTCGATGTGATCCTGGACATCGACGAAGACCATGTCGCGCTGACCGTGCGCGACGATGGCGTGGGCATTCCCGAGGAGCGGCGCGATAACCACAAGACCTATGGCCTGCGCGGGCTGCGCGAGCGCGCCACGTTCTTCGGTGGCCAGGTCGATATCCGCTCCACGCCCGGCAAGGGCGCCCTGATCACCATCAGCCTGCCGATCCGGCCCGAACTGGCCGGCGCCGAGGCGTAAGCGCCAGGCTGCCCACGCATCTGCTGCCAGGCCGCCTGCGGGCGGCCTTTTCATTGTCCGGCGACGCTCGTCCCGGTGTCCTAGTCCTGCACGGTTTTTCTGTTTTTCCTACGCCGGAAAGGATGGCTCTCTGATGCCCTGTCCACGGGCTCATCGCTACCATGAACTCATCGTCGCTTCAGGCCCATCCGGGCGCGGCGAGGCCCGATGGACGGCTTGGCCGTCACCGGGGCGCCCCCTAACAGGATTACCTACCTACAAGGAGCCATCATGAACAAGGACCAGATCAAAGGCAGCGTCAAGGAAGCAGCAGGCAAGGTGCAGGAGAAGACCGGCGAACTGACCGGTAACAAGACCCAGCAGCTCAAGGGGGCCGCCAAGCAGGTGGAAGGCACTGTGCAGAAAGCCTACGGCGATGCCAAGGAAGCGGCACGCCGTTGAGCCTGGGCCGCCCGGAGAGGCGTCGGGCCAAGCGATGCCGCGGGTAGTGTAGGAATTGTCCTACGCGAGAATCGGAAACGGCTGATTTTGTGGTGCAGCATTTTCCGCGACCATGTGGCCATCGTAAAGATTTGCTCACCGCGAGAAGGGACCCCTGAAAGGGATGACCATGAAAAAAATAGCCGGTATCTGCATCTTGGCCGCCTCAGTTCTGGCCGCCCATCTCTCCCCGGCGCAAGCCGCAAGCCCCGATGTGGCGGCGGGTGCTGCCCGCTGGTCGGCGTCGGCGATGGATCGCCATCTGCCGCTGGCGGCTGCGCCTGCGCAGCCATCGGGTGCCAGGAAATTCCGTTATATGGACATGGCCCAGACCAGGCGTTCTCCTGCGCTGCACAATGCAGTGCTGGTGGTCGGGCCGGCCAGGCCTGCCAAGGCGGGCGAGCAAGCCGTGCCGCGGTCTCCGCTCCATCGCAACCACACCCGGCAAGCGGGTGCGCGCGTGATCATGCGGCCGATGACCTGAGTGGCCCGATTCGAATCCGACAATGAGGAAGGAGTCATCATGAAAACAATTCAAAAGCTGGTGGTGAGCTCGGTCGCCATCCTTGCATTCACCGCCATGAGCGGTTGCAGCAACATGTCGCAACGTGACAAGAATACGGCCGTCGGTGCCGGTGTGGGCGCCGTGGGCGGTGCCATCCTGACCGGCGGTAGCGGTCTGGGGACGGCGGGCGGCGCGGCCGTGGGCGGCGTCATCGGCAACCAGATCGGCAAGTAAGCGGTGCGGGGACGCAGGTCCCCGTCATCTCGCAGCCATGCAGCCAAACGCCACGACGAGAGATCGTCGTGGCGTTTTTCATGAGCGGCAGCGAGCGTTCAGGGCGCCGGGCTGCTGGCCTTGTAGTCGTCGTAGATGCGCTTGGCGCGGGCCATGTCATCCTTGCGGGTCGCGCGGGCGTCCTTGCGGCACATCCCGGCTTGCTTGCCGCGTTGCTCCTTGCAGGCACGCAGGGCCTCGCCATAGGCGGCATCGGCTTCCTTGCCGAGGTTGCGCAGGCGTTCCTTGGGGGCGTCGTCAGGCTGGTACCAGCGCGCCGGATCGGCCTTGGAGACATCTTCTTCGGCGGCGTGGGCCGCACCGGTGGAGAGTGCGGCCAGGGCGGCCAGGAAGCTCAGAGCGAGGATATTTTTCTTCATCTGTAGTGAACCCCATCACGGAATGCGCGCCATCGGCGTGGCGCAAAAGGACACGGCGCGGACAGTGACAAGCACCGACCGCGCCGTGCTCCCCTCCATCCACACCCCTGATGTTATCAGGCTTGCGTTACGGGAGGCGGGATTGCATGCGTTCTATATCTTTCCCAGCAGTAGCAGGATCAGCAGGATGATCACGATGGTACCGGCCAGACCGCTGGGACCATAGCCCCAGCCCCGGCTGTGCGGCCATGCGGGGATCACGCCCAGCAGGATCAGGATCAGGATGATGAGCAGGATGGTGCCTAGGGTCATGGTCGTTCTCCTTTGTTATTGACTTTGTGGGCGCCTGCAGCGCACTGGGCAATGTTGCTGGGAAATCATAGGATCTGCCCGCGCCGGGCGCGATCAGCGCGCGCCGCAATGCCTTGTAGGACGACGCGTCCAGCATGGGTAGGCGGGCGTGCCGCCAACTTGGTGCAAAGCACAAATGAAGTGCGCGCAACGCTCGATTTGATCGCGTCCGCAGGCCCTGCCGGGGGCCGCACCGGGCTTCTCCGGCTGTCGTGAAGTATCCCTGGAACGCAGGCTGCAAGCGGATTTCAACACCCTTGCCAGGTCACTGGCACGCTCTTTGCTGAATTGTCGTCATCGCGCAAGCAGTGCGTAACAGGTGTGACCAACGGCGGTCGCGCCGTCCAGGACAAAGGCGTCTTCCGGCATGGGTTCACCGTGGCGGAACACGCCTTTTTTGTTTGTGGGTTTTCAACGATTCGCAATACAAGGGGGAAGGGTGCTATGCAATCCACAGCCACAGCAGAGGCAGGCAAGACGGAGACGGTGCAGGACGTAGTCAACGACAAGCGGCGCAAGCTGCTCCAGGGCAGCGCTGCCGGCGTGCTGGGACTGGCCACGGGCGGTGCCTGGGCGGCGGGTTCGGACAAGCCGGAAAAGGAAGAGGTCAAGATCGGCTTCATTCCGCTGACCGATTGCGCCTCGGTGGTGATGGCCTCGGTGCTGGGTTTCGACAAGAAGTACGGCATCAAGATCGTCCCCAGCAAGGAAGCCTCCTGGGCCGGCGTGCGCGACAAGCTCACCAATGGCGAACTCGATGCCGCTCACGTGCTGTACGGCCTGATCTACGGCGTGCAACTGGGCATCGGTGGCCAGAAGAAGGACATGGCTGTGCTGATGGGCCTGAACCACAACGGCCAGGCTATCACCCTCTCCAAGAAGCTGGCCGACAAGGGTGCCGTTGATGGCGCATCGCTGGCCAAGCTGATGCAGACCGACAAGCGCGAATACACCTTCGCCCAGACCTTCCCCACCGGCACCCACGCCATGTGGCTGTATTACTGGCTGGCCGCCAATGGCATCAATCCGATGAAGGATGCCAAGGTCATCACCGTGCCGCCGCCGCAGATGGTGGCCAATATGCGGGTGGGCAACATGGATGGCTTCTGCGTGGGCGAGCCCTGGGGCCATCGCGCCATCGTCGACGGTGTGGGCATCACCGCCACCACCACCCAGGCGATCTGGAAGGATCATCCCGAGAAGGTGCTGGGCAGCTCGCTGGAATTCGTGCAGAAGTATCCCAACACCTGTCGCGCCATGATGGCCGCCATTCTGGAGGCCAGCAAATGGATCGATGCCTCGCTGGCCAACAAGAACAGGATGGCCGAGGTGATCGCCGACAAGTCCTTCGTCAACACCAGCAAGGACGTGATCGACCAGCGCATCATGGGCCGCTACCAGAACGGCCTGGGCAAGACCTGGGATGATCCCGACTACATGAAGTTCTACGAGGATGGTCAGGTCAACTTCCCCTTCCTCTCGGATGGCATGTGGTTCATGACCCAGCATCGCCGCTGGGGCTTGTTGAAGAGCGACCCGGATTACCTGGCCGTGGCCAAGTCGGTCAACCAGATCGATCTCTACAAGGATGCCGCCGCCATGACCAAGACGCCGCTGCCCAAGGAAGTCATGCGTTCGTCCAGGCTGATGGATGGCACGGTCTGGGATGGCAAGAATCCGGCGGCCTATGCGCAGTCGTTCAAGATCAAGGTGTAAGCAGGACGGGCCCGGCGCGCCAGCGTGCGCGCCGTCGCGGTGAAGTGTCATCAGCAAGGGGAAAGCGATGAGTGCAGTCGTGGAAAGCATCATGGGCGATAACGCCAAGCCGGCCGGCCGTAGCAGTCATGTCGGCCATGCCAACGATGGCGAGTCGGCCCGCCCGGTACAGGCCGCCAACGAGGAACAGGTGGCGGCCCCCATGGTCGCCGTGCTGGCCGTGCGCAGCCCGCGCCGGAAAGTGGCGGGGAGTGGACTGTTTCTGCGGGTGGTGCCGCCGGTCCTGGGCCTGGCCCTGCTGGTGCTGGTGTGGCAGATCATCGCCCTGAAGACCAGCAGCTTCCCCACGCCCTGGGCGACGCTGAAGGAAGCCGCGGTGATGTTTTCCGATCCCTTCTACCGTAACAGTCCCAATGACCAGGGCATAGGCTGGAACGTGCTGGCCTCGCTGCAGCGGGTCGGCGTGGGCTTCGGCCTGGCGGCGCTGGTCGGCATTCCGCTGGGTTTTGCGATCGGCCGGGTGGAATTCCTCTCGCGCATGTTCAGCCCCATCATCAGCCTGTTGCGTCCGGTCTCGCCGCTGGCGTGGCTGCCCATCGGTCTGCTGGTCTTCAAGTCGGCCAATCCGGCGGCGATCTGGTCGATCTTCATCTGCTCGATCTGGCCGATGATCATCAACACTGCCGTGGGCGTGCAGCGCGTGCCGCAGGACTACATGAACGTGGCGCGCGTGCTGAACCTGTCGGAGTGGAAGGTACTGACCAAGATCCTCTTTCCCTCGGTACTGCCCTACATGCTGACCGGGGTGCGCCTGTCCATCGGCACGGCCTGGCTGGTCATCGTGGCCGCCGAGATGCTCACCGGTGGCGTGGGGATCGGCTTCTGGGTCTGGGACGAGTGGAACAACCTGAACGTGCCGCACATCATCATCGCCATCGTCGTCATCGGCGTGGTGGGGCTGGTGCTGGAGCAATTGCTGGTGGCGCTGGCCAAGGCCTTCACCTACGAGCAGGTCAACAACTGAAGCGCGGTCGCACCACATCAAGGAGGACATCATGGACAACATCAACGCGAAATTCATCGATATCCACGGGGTGGAGATGGTCTTCCACACCAGGAAGGGCGCCTTCCACGCACTGCGCGAGATCAACCTGACGGTGGCCAAGGGCGAGTTCGTCACCCTGATCGGCCACTCGGGCTGCGGCAAGTCGACCCTGTTGAATCTCATCGCCGGCCTGCTGCGCCCCAGCGAGGGCGTGCTCCTGTGCGCCAACCGCGAGATCGGCGGACCGGCACCGGAGCGCGCCGTGGTCTTCCAGAACCATTCGCTGCTGCCCTGGCTGACCTGCTACGAAAACATCTACCTGGGTGTGGAGCGTGTCTTCGGGGCCAGCGAGAACCGTACCCAGCTGCGCGACCGTACCCGCGCCGCGCTGGCGCTGGTGGGCCTGTCGGCGGCCGAGAGCAAGCGCCCCAACGAAATCTCCGGCGGCATGAAGCAGCGCGTGGGGATTGCCCGGGCACTGGCGATGGAACCCAAGGTCCTGCTGATGGACGAGCCCTTCGGTGCGCTCGACGCGCTCACGCGTGCGCACCTGCAGGATGAATTGCTCAAGATCGTCGCCAAGACCGAATCCACCGTCGTCATGGTGACCCACGATGTCGACGAGGCCGTGCTGCTGTCGGACCGCATCGTGATGATGACCAATGGCCCGGCGGCCACCATCGGCGAAGTGCTGGAGGTGAAGCTGGCCCGTCCGCGCGACCGCGTCACGCTGGCACAGGATGCGCAGTACGGCGAGTACCGCACGGCGGTGCTGGAATTCCTCTATCGCAAGCAGGCGCATCCGGCGCGCGAAGCGGCCTGAGGTTGACCAGCCCGTCTGGCGCAGCCGGATTTTCCGCTGCGCCTGTCATGAACATGTTGTTGCATCAAAGGGAGCAAGCCATGTCCGATCTGGCCATTATCGATGAGGCCGCGGCCGATACGGTGGAAGACACCGAGGTCGTTGCGCTATCCGGGGAAGTCTTTGGCGCCCTGATCAATCTCTCCGGTCGCCGCCGATTCACCTCGCAGCGGCTGGTGCTCTACGCGGTACTGGCGGCACAGGGGCAGGCGGGTGCCAGCACTACCGCGCGCGAGGCGCTGGGCCTGTTTCGTGGCGCCCATGCGTCGCTGCTCAAGCGTTCGCGGGATTTGCCCGGGGTGTTCTGCCCGGAGCTGGAAGAAGCCTATTTCGGACGTACCCAGGGCGATGCGCGCATCACCGCCTTCGCCGACCTGGCCGAGCGCGCCCTCAATGCCATCGAGGACAGGCTCAAGAGCGCACCGGCATTGCTGGAGCAGCTGGTACAACAGACCACGCCCCTGCTGGCGGTGCTCAACGAGATCACCAGCGTCTATGAAGCCCAGTCGAAGAAGCATGCACGCCTGATGCGCGAGCAGTTGCGCGGCATCATGACCGACATCGAGACCATCGCCCGCGAAGCCAAGATGGTGGCCTTCAATGCACGCATCGTGGCGGCTCGGTCGGGGCAGGCGGGCAAGGAGTTTTCGGTGGTGGCCGGGGTGCTTTCCAACATCACCGGCGAGATCGATCACCTGGTCAAGGAAGCCCTGAGCGGTTCGGCGGCCTGAGCCGCTGGCTCACTTGGCGCTCTTGAACGCCGCCCACGCCACCAGCAGCCATGCTGCCAGGAAGGCCACGCCACCCAGGGGCGTGATGGCACCCAGGATGCGGGTGCCGGTCAGCGCCAGCAGGTAGAGGCTGCCGCTGAAGACGACGATGCCCGCCAGCATCAGTTGGCCGGCCCAGCGCAGCGCGGCGCCACCCATGCGCGGCATCAGCAGGGCCACGGCGATCATGCCCAGGGCATGCATGAACTGGTAGGTCACAGCGGTGTGCCAGACCACCAGCATCTCTTCCGAGATCATCTTCTTGAGGCCATGTGCACCGAAGGCACCACAACCCACGGCAATGAACATGTTGAGGGCGCCGATGGCGACCAGGGTAGGTTCTTTCATCGATTCGACTTTCAAGGGCGTCACCAGTTGACGGTGACCGGGTGGAACGCTGGCCGATGGGCTGGCAGGGGCGCTGTCAGAGCGATACGCGTTGCGACTTGCCGAGCCTGAATTCATGCCGCAGCACGAACTGCGAGGTGGCGATCAGGCCCGACAGGCCCAGCACCAGTTGCGTGAGCGTATCCGGTGGCAACACCCACACCGAACCGGCCGGTGCGGCGACATTGGCGGCGGCGCTGATGACCGGGGCGGCCCAGGCGGCTTCCTCGCTCACATCGAGCAGGATCTCGCCTTCGGGGGCGGTATGCAGGTAGATCTCGCCACCCAGTTCCAGCGTGAAGCAGATGCCCTGGCCGGCATTGATAGCGTTGAGCTTGTTGCGCCAGACCACGGCTTGCAGCTCGCGGTTGTAGGTCTCGATCCAGGTCTCGACCTCGTGCACGTTCTGCAGCACGATCCAGGGACGCGGGGCGGGAATGGTATCGGCGCCGGTCACGGCGTCATCGGGGAAGATCGGTTCGGGGGCTTGGTCGGACATGGTCGGGAGCAGGGCAGGGCGCTCGGGGAGCAGCCCCGCATGGATTCGGGCTAAAACATGAAGTATATCGGATCGCCCCGCCATGCCGGCTTCCCGGCCCGGCACTCGCCAGGCAAGCCCCTGCGGTGCCGGGTGCCGGGCTTAGTACGCCAGCCGATAGGCCTCGTTGGTGGATTCAAGACGGCTGGCGATCACCTTGACGACATAGCTGTGCAGTCGCAGGGCCGTGGCCGGGTCTTCCCGCTCCAGCTGGCGCAGCGTGGACAGGGTGAGCTTGTGGGCGCGCGTGGGGCGGTCGGTGACGACATCGGCGGTGCGGTGCTGACCCCGGTAGAGGGCCATCTCGCCGACGATGGTGGCATTGCCGAAGGAGCGCAGGCGCATGGCCCCGCCTTCTTCCAGGGGCAGGGAGATGCTGACCAGCCCCTCTTCGATGAAATACATCGAGTCGCCCGCATCGCCCTTCCTGAACAGCAGCGTGCCGGCCTCCAGATCGACCGTCTCCATGCGCGAGAACAGCGACGCCAGCTGGGGCGCATCGAAATGTTCGGCCAGGCTGACATGCAGGCCATGGTCGGACTGCTCCAGCGGACCTTGTTCGAGCAAGCGGTCTTCCACCCACTCCAGTGCCAGGTCGAGATCGGCGAATTCCTTGGGCGGTGTGCCGTGGAAGGCGGCGCGGGCGATCGGGCGACGGATGCGTTCGGTGATGCCGGTCAGGATCAGGGTGACCTGGAACTGTTCGCACACCTGGGCCAGCTTGACGAAACTCTGGGAGGTCGAGGCATCGAGTCCCTGGACATGGCGGAAGTCGATGATGATGTACTTGCGCGGCGACTGCAGTTGCTCGCGCACCCGATGCACGATCTGGTTGGCGCTGCCAAAGAACAGGAAGCCCTGCAGGCGCATGCCGAAGACCCGCTGGCCCAGGCGCTTGAGTTCGGCATTGGCCTGGACCGGGCGTTCCAGCTTGGAGTGCAGGCTGGCGCCGGTGAACTCCATCTTCACGCAGGACACGCGCCCGTAGTCGACCACGAAGAGCATGCAGGCCACCACCACACCCAGCGCCACCCCGGTGACGAAACCATACCAGGCCACCACGGCCAGGATCAGTACGATGAGGAAGTAGTCGCCCCGCGACAGGCGGCGGGCCTTGATCAGCCATTCATTGAGCAGGCCGGCGCCCAGGCCCAGCAGCAGGCCAGCCAGTACCGGCTTGGGGAAGTAGCTGATCCAGGGGATGAAGAACAGCGCGCACAGCAGGCAGAGGATGGCCGCGATGACGGCTGCCTGGCGGTCGCGCGATCCGAAGCGGTAGTTGAGCAGGGTGCGGGAGAGTGAATGGCAGCCGACCACGCCGCCAAAGAGACCGGTGACGATGTTGGCGATGCCGGCGCTGCGCAGCTCGCGGTTGAAATCCACTTCGCGCCGGGTGGCCAGGCTCACGCCGGTGGCATTGAGCAGGATGGCCAGGGTGGTCACGGCGGTCAGCGCCAGGAATTCACCGTAGTGGCGCAGCAGGATATCCCAGTGGATCAGCCGCCACGACAGGCTCACCGGCAACTGCACGTTGCCCGCGCTGAGTGGCTCGAACATCCAGCCCAGTGCGCGGGCCTGGGCAAACGAGACGCCGCTTGCCGCCAGCGATGCGAAGAAGGCCACGCAAGCCAGGGCCAGCGATGCTGGCAGGGCCAGGGGATGGTCGAACTTGCGACCCGGCAGTCCGAGCATGCCGACCAGCACGATGGCCACCGGCAGCACGACCCGCCAGTCCAGGGCGATCCCGGCACGCAGGGTGTCCAGCGTGAGCGCATGACCGGTGAGTACCGTGAAGGCACCGGTCCACAGGAGGTAGCCGGTACCGGCCAGGAAGCCGCCCACCACCGGGAAGGGCACGAACAGCACCAGATTGCCGCGTCGCATGACACCCAGCAGGGTCAGCAGCAGGCCCACCAGCACGGTGCTCAGTGCGATGGCCACGAACACGGTGGCCAGGATCTCCGCGGCGGGCATGGACGAGCGCTGCATGACACCGGTGATGCCACCGACCATCAGCGAGAGCAGGCCGACCGAATTGGAATCAGCGCCACCGACCATGAAGGGCAGTGAGCTGGTGAACGAGATCGCCAGCAATCCCAGCACGCTGGTGACGAACAGCAGCGGCAGGCCGGCCTGGAGCAGCGCGCTGCCGCTGCTGCCGAAGATCATCACTGCGTAGCTGACTGCATAGCTGACCGAGATCAGTGCCACCACGCAAGCTGCCGGCAGACTGCCCAGCCACTGCTGTGAGCGTGCGAGCCAACTGGATGGCTGCATCAAATGATCTTCCCCGAAGGCTGCGCGTTTTTGCGGCATGCCTGTACCCCCGTCGATATGACCGGCCCTTGGTGGCCCGTTCTTGTTGTCTGGCACCGCATTGCTCCCGTCCCGGGGATAACCGGTCCCCGGCGATTGCTGTCCCGGCCGTGTTACCGGCCTGAGGAAACGGTGGTGCTAATGATGAATGACAAATCTATCACACGAAAATGACAGAATAACAACAAGGATGGGTTTTTACACGAACTGCGGGAGACGAGGGGCCATAGCCCGCGGGAGCAGGCCGGGTGGCGCCAGCATACGGGCCGTCGCCTCTTGCGAAATGCCGGCCAGAGACGCTTGCCCTATGCCGTGCCGCTTACATGCGCGCGATGACCAGCTCGCACTTGCGGATCGATTCCTCGCCGCGCAGCATGTCACCCTTGACGGCATAGATCGACGCGCCTGCCTGGATGGTGCCGTTGAAGCGAAACTTCCACATCAGGTCCGGATTGTTGATCCGATAGCCGAATCCGGTGATATCGAGCCGATCGCGGCCCAGCTGGCCCGCCAGGGCTTCAGCCACCTGGGCATTGCGGCGGTGCAGGGCAATGCCGTTGTTGGCAACCTCGGCCTCGAAACGGGCCTGGTAGGCTTGCGAGAATTCACCGTTATCGGCACGCGCCTGGCAAGTCATCAGGGCATACCAGCGCTCGCCGTTACGGGCGCTGTTCGGGGTTCCAGGGGCGGCCGGCACGGCGGTCGCCGGTGGCGTCTGGACGGGCGGGCGGAGCGGCGGTGGGGGCGATTGGGGCATAGGTGATGGCGGTACCGCAGCCATCGGTGGTGACGCCGGCGCGGGTGTCGGGGCGACGGGTTGCGTGGACGCGGGCGGCATGGCCGGTGCCGCCGCAGCGCCATTGGGCGCACTGCTGCGCTTGGCCATCGCGGCGCGGCCCCGCGTTTCCAGGTCCCAGATCCATTCGGCCGGCACGGCGAAGGACAGGTTCTGCACCGTAGCGCCGGCAATCATGGCGGTGGTGATGCCGATCAGCTCGCCCTTGTCATTGAACAGGCCGCCGCCGCTGGAGCCGGAAGAAATCGGCGCCGAGGTTTGCAGGAAGCGCAGCTTGCCATCGTTATCCAGCCGCAGGGCCGAGAGCAGGCCGTCGCTGATGGTTTCCTCCAGCGCACGCGGTGCGCCCAGCGTAAAGACCCGCTGGCCGACCCGCAGGCTGCGCGCCGGGGCGATGGTGACGGCGGGCGCCTTCAGGCCTTCGGCGCGCACCTGGCAGAGATCGCGTTCGGGATCGGGAAACTCCAGCCGGCCCGCCAGCGTGAGATTGCCGTGCCGTAGCTTGAAGCTGCTGGCGCGCGCCAGCACATGGCAATTGGTGACCAGGCGTTCGGGGCCGATCACCACGGCCGAGCCGGTGCTGAAAAGCTGGCCCTGGGCATCCATGGCTTGCACGACCCAGATGCTGGGGGAGAGCTGCTTGAACAGGGTTTCGGCATCCAGGGCATGGGCCACCGGCGCTACGCCCAGCAGAGGGCAGAGCAGGCCGAGGAGCTTGGTCAGGCGTAATTTCATGGCGGGGCGTCTCAGGGGGAAGGCAGGAGGTTCTTGAGGTCGTCGATGGTGACCTGGCCGCTGCGTTGCTGCGGCGCTGCCGCCACCGGCGTGAAGACCAGCGCGGCCTTGATGACTTCCTGGTCCGGTGGCGCGGGCGACTGCCCGGCACTCTTCACGTAGGGACCGACCAGCTTGAGGATGACCTCTGCGCTCAGTACCGCCTGGCCGGGATAGTCAGCCGGTACGCGCAGCATCTTGACCACGGCATTGCCCGAGTAGGTGACGATGGGCACGCCGGGCGTATAGATGTAGACCGGCGCGGAGTGGGTCGCCGTGGGAGTGAGCTGGCCCATCGGCGCGCTGCCATCGCGCGGGTCTTGCGGCAGCGAAGTGTTGCTCATGGGCCGCGCGACCGGATGGGGGATGGGATCGTTGGACTTGAGGACGATGAAGTGCG
Source organism: Herbaspirillum sp. NPDC087042 (assembly GCF_044745245.1). Classification (NCBI taxonomy): domain Bacteria; kingdom Pseudomonadati; phylum Pseudomonadota; class Betaproteobacteria; order Burkholderiales; family Oxalobacteraceae; genus Herbaspirillum; species Herbaspirillum sp. NPDC087042. The sequence continues at coordinate 19,914 of NZ_JBIUZW010000008.1, forward strand.
AGTAGCCCTGTTGCTGCGTCAACTCGGCGCAGCGATAGATCCAGTAATGCCAGACCATGTCGCGGCTGGTCTTGCCGTTGCCGGAAAAGCTAACCCGGTACAGATCCTCGGCCAGCTTGGTATCGGCGTAGCCCCCTGTGATGCCGTGTGGCCCGTAGGCGGTGGCGCACCCCGCCAATATCACCGCCGCCAGCAAAATGCCGGCAGCGCCCCCGCGCGATGTTGAAAGCATGTCGTTTGTTGTTGTAGTGGACGATGTGCGGCCCTTGCAGCACGGATGACGTTTTCACGCTGCAGGACCAGCGAGAATCTTTGCATGCCGCTCTGACAAAATGCTGACAGGAAGTTTTCTGCAGGGAAAAGCGGCGCGGGACAGGTTGTGTGACCAGCGTACTGGCGCGCAGTGAATGCGCCGTTCGACATGGCGCCTCCTGATGACGAGCTGATGTGGCGCCTCGCAGTCCCGCGCCGTCGCTGGTCTCAACCCGGGGTAGTCAAACGCCTTTCAGCAATTTGGCTATCTGGCTCTGGAGCCGGGCCGCACCGGTGGCGGACAGATGCCACTGGTCCGAGTAGTTGGAGCGCCCCTGCTCGACCAGCTTGCACTGGCGATCGTGACAGAGGACATCCATCGGTCGAATGATGTCGACGCCGTCGCAGAGCGATTCGATGCGAGACTCCACGGTCGAAAACACCTGTTCCATGTCGGATTGGGCATCGCGCGAAACGGCCAGGTTGTCGATGGGACCGTGTTTGATCAGTTGTTCCATGGCCCAGGTGGATGGCACATCCCACTGGGCCACCGGGATCGGCGCGACCAGTACGACGTGGCGACCTAGGCCTTTCAGGCGGCAGGCCACTTCGGGCAGGCGATCGGTGAGGATGGCGGGCGCGTAGAGGCGATAGAACATCGCCATCACGACCGTGTGGAGCGTTGGCGAGGTCTCGATATGCTGGAGTACCCTGGCCTGATAGCCAGATGCGCAGGACTGGAATCTTGCCCGATCCGCCGCGTCGGCGTAGGGGAAGACATCGATGGGAGCACAGCCCGAAACGGTCGCGATCTCGAGACTCGAATTGCTCTGCCTGGAAGCCGCATCGAAGGCCGGTTGCAGTGCGTCTGCAAAGGAATCACCCCACAGGATGGCGGTAGCCGGGCCGGCGCTGCCCGATCGGCAGAAGGTGGGGGCATGCGCGGCTTTCGCATCATCGCGTTCCAGGAAGCATTCGGCGCGTCTCGGGTTCACATCCGCGGATGCCAGCTCGGCACGTTGCACGTACTGGGGCAGGCGGAAGGGCATGCCACCGGACTTGATGGCGGTGACCAGGCCAAGTCCGGCCAGTACGCAGGTCGTTGCATAGCTCCAGCCAATGCGACGATTGCTCCAGAACTGACGGTCGTTGCGCAGCGGATTCTCTACCCAGCGCCAGGACACATAGCCGAGCAGAATGGATGCGGAAATGCCGCCGATCCTGGCAAGGCCGGAGAGATGCCCCTGCTGCACCAGCGTGAGAAATACGACGATCGGCCAATGCCACAGATAGAGCGAATAGGAAATATTCCCGAAAAATTGCATGGGCGCGCTCTGCAGGCCTTGGCGCATGAACCCGACATCGCCGTTGGCGATGAACAGGAGTCCCGTCAGGACCGGGAGCAGCGCAACCCAGCCAGGAAATGGTGTCTGCTCGGTCACCGTCAGCATCAATCCGGCCAGGATCGCAGCACCTGCCAGGCGCAGCGCGCCCAGTTTCTTCAGATTGTCCCAGGCCTCGGATTGCGGTGGATAGAGGGCCAGCAGTCCGCCAGCCAGCAATTCCCAAATGCGCGAGAAAGGTAGGTAGAAGGCGGCAACCGGATGGTGTTGCGTCTGCCACAGGCAGAACGCCAATGACGCGGCCGACACGCTCAGCAGTGCCAGTTTGAGATGTCGCCGGGGCAGGACGTTGAGCAATAGCGGGAACGCAAGATAGAACTGCCACTCCACGGCCAGCGACCAGGTATGTATCAGTGGCTTGGTGGTGGTAACGGCATCGAAATAACCTGCCTCACGCTGGAATGCGACGTTCGAAAAGAAGAGCAGCGCTGCACCGAGGTGGCGCCACAGTTTCAGATAGTCGGCCGAGGTCAGGATGGTCGCGAATGCCAGCGCCGTGCCAAGGCAGGCAAGCACCAGCGCGGGGGCGATACGGCGCAGGCGCGCGACATAGAATGTGCCCAGCCGGAAGCTGCCGGCGTCCACATTTGTCACGATGTTGCGGGTGATGAGGTAGCCTGAAATGACGAAAAAGATGTCTACGCCGATAAAGCCGGCGCGAAAACCAGGAACGCCGAAATGATGTAGTAGAACCAAAAGCACTGCGATGGCGCGCAAGCCATTGATATTTTTCTGAAAGTCCATGCAGGCGAACGTTGACCGAGTGGCCGGTCATTGTGTCAGGTCGACCATCAATGAGCAACACTGCAGTCGGGTTGCCATGGCCGGGACCAGGCCCAGGTACCCGGGCATGCTGGAAGGCAGCCCATCGCTACAGACGAAAAAAAAGCACCACGATTTCTCGTAAGTGCTTGATTTTCTACTGCAAATTCGTGGTAGGCCGTGCGGGACTCGAACCTGCGACCAACGGATTAAAAGTCCGCTGCTCTACCAACTGAGCTAACGACCCGAAAGACAGCTATTATAGGCAAACTCTATCGAGGCTGTCAACACGTCAGCCTCGGAAGTTGCAATCGGACATGCCGGACCACGCGGGGGCCGGCAGGCCCGGGTACTGCTACTTCAGCGAGGACAACCGGTCCTTGCCGGTTTGCGCAGCCGGGGTGCCCGGATACTTGGCAATCAACTGTTCCAGCGTCTTCTTGGCAGCTGCCTTGTCCTTCAGTTCGGCTTGCGAACTGGCGATGTTGAGCAGGGCGTCGGCGGCCTTGGGATTGTCCGGATAATTCTTCACCACGTTCTGCTGGGCAGCGATGGCGCCCTTGTAGTCGCGTTGCGCATACAGGGAGTTGCCTTGCCAGTATTGCGCCGAGGCGGCATAGCCGGATTGCGGATAACGCTTGATGAAGTCGCCAAAGGCGTTGGCCGCACCCTTGTAGTCGCCACCCTTGAACTGCGACAGCGCCGCGTCATAGGCCTGCTGTTCGGGGATGCCGACAGCCACCGTCTGGCCATCCACGTTCACCTGTTGCGGTTCGAGCTTGCGCAGGCGGGCGTCGAGGTCGACGTAGAAATCCTTTTGCCGTTGCTGGGCGTTGGCAATGTCATTGGTCAAGACTTCAATCTGTCCACGCAGGGCGGCAATCTGCGACTGCAGGTTGTCGTTGCGGTCAGAGAGTGTCAGGACACTGTTCTTGTCGGCCTTGTTGGCGACATCGCGCTGCAGGGCTTCGATCTTGGCGCGGATGTCCAGGATGGCCTTGCGCGCCTCGTCGTCGTCAAACATGCCGGCGCGGGAGGTAAGCGGTAAGAAAGCCGTGGCGGCCAGCAGGGCCGCCACGGTTACCGATTTCAGTTTGAAAGCGGTATGCATGACGATTATTGGTAAGCGATGTCAGCGCGACGGTTTTCGCCGTAGGACGCTTCATCCTGACCCAGTGCCTTGGGCTTTTCCTTGCCGAAGGAGACGGCTTCCACTTGTGCGTCGGACACGCCCAGCAGGACCAGGGCCTTGCGGACGGCTTCAGCACGCTTCTGACCCAGGGCCAGGTTGTACTCGGCGCCACCGCGATCGTCGGTGTTGCCTTGGATGATGACCTTGCGATCCTTGTGTGCCACCAGGTACTTGGCGTGGTTTTCGATCACGGAACGGTATTCGGACTTGACGGTGTAGCTGTCGTAGTCGAAGTACACGCTACGCTTGGCCAGAACGCCTTGCGGGTCGTTCAGCGGGTCAACCGAACCGGCGTTGACGGTGCCCACGGCACGGGTGTCAGCACCGTTGCTGGCGCCGTTTTGCACGGGAGCGTTAGCCTTGTCATCCAGCTTGGTGGAGGAGCAGGCGGCCAGCAGAACAGCGCTGGAAACGATGAGGGCGAAGGTACTGATAGTGCGCATTTTGGATTTCTCCTGTCGTGATGAATGTGAATATTGGATTTCTTTATTTCATGAACGGACCCCAGGTCGGTTCCCTGATATCACCGGCCTGCGTCGTGAGACGCTGTTTGATTCGGCCGTCCACGGAGACGACGGCCAGGGATCCGCGACGACCAGATTCCGTCGCGTACATGATGTATTTGCCGTTGGGCGCAAAGCTGGGCGATTGGTCGCGGTTGCCGTCGGACAGGCGGATTTCCTGGCCATTGGTCAGGTCCAGCGCATACAGCTGGAACTGGCCATCGCGACGCGAGATGAAGGCCAGCGTCTTGCCGTCCGGCGAGATGCGCGGGCTGATGTTGTAGCTGCCGGCGAAGGTCACGCGCTGCGGCGAACCGCCGTCCAGGCCGACCTTGTAGACCTGCGGGCCGCCGCTGCGGTCGCTGGTGAAGTAGATGCTACCGCCGTCGGGCGAGAATTGCGGTTCGGTATCGATGCCGGCGCTGTTGGTCAGGCGGCGCAGGCCGGAACCGTCGGCATTGATCACGTAGACCTGGGTGAGGCCGTCACGGGTCAGGGCCACGGCCAGGCGCGAGCCGTCCGGGGACCAGGCCGGGGCCGAGTTGCTGCCCTTGAAGTTGGCCACGATGGAGCGCTGGCGCGTCACCAGGTTCTGGATGTAGACCACCGGCTTCTTCATCTCGAAGGAGACGTAGGCGACCTTGGTGCCATCGGGTGACCACGACGGCGAGATGATGGGCTCGTTCGAGCGCAGTGCCACCTGGGTGCCTTCGCCATCGGCATCGGCCACTTCCAGGCGGTACTCGCTGCCGGACTTGGTCACGTACGAGATGCGGGTGGAGAAGATGCCGGGGATGCCGGTCAGCTTCTGGTAGATGTCGTCGGCGATCTTGTGCGCGGTCAGGCGCAGCAGTTGCGGCTGGGCGCCGATGGACAGGGCCGAGAGCTGGGTTCCGCCCACGGTGTCGAAGAGGCGGTAGCGCACGTCGAAGCGGCCATCGGCCAGGCGTGCCACGCTGCCCACGGCCAGCGCATTGGCGCCGCGCTTCTGCCAACTGGCGTAGTCGATGGCCGAGGAATCCGACAGGGCGTCGCCATTGTCGATGAGCTTGAAGATGCCGCTGCGGGCCAGGTCGGCCTTGACCACCGAGGTGATCTGCTGCGGCGCGGCCTCTTCACCCGGGAAGGCGGTGATGGCGATGGGGATCTGCGAGGCGCCCACACCGGTGATCTCGAAGCGGATCTGCGCCTGCGAGGCCGGTGCGAACGACAGGCCGGCCACGGCAAGAGCGGTGGCGGCCACGCTGGTCAGGTAACGGGCTTTAATCATCGTTTACTGATCTTTCGGATAATGGGTGAAAGTGAAGCTGGACGGTACCTTGCCATCCTTGTCGGCCGGGAAGGGCTGCGACTTCGTGACGGCATTGCGCACGGCCTCGTCGAAGCCGGGCACGCCGGAAGGCTTGTTCACACGTACTGCACGCACGGTCCCGTCCGGGAACAGTTCGACAGTGTACTCCCCGGCCGGGTTTCCACTGACGTCGCTGTTGTCGAAGACCGTGTTGCTGCGGATCTTGGCGCGCAGCTTGTTGGCATAGTCAGGCGTGCCCTTCGGACCCTGCGACTTGGCTGCCGTACCGGTGCCACCGGTGTTGCTGGTGGTGGTGCTGGCCTGGCCCATCATGCGCTTCAGGTCTTCCTGGCGACGCTGTTCGGCGGCCTTGGCGTCAGCCGCGGCCTGCTGCTGCTTCTTCTTGTCGGCAGCCTGCTTCTCGGCGTCGGCCTTCTTCTTGGCCTCGTCTTCCTTCTGTTTCTCTTCCTTGAGCTTCTTCTGCTTGTCGGCCTCGAGTTTTTCCTTCTTCTCGCGGTCAGCCTTGTCCTTCTCAGCCTGTTCCTTCTTCTCGCGCTCGGCCTTTTCCTTCTCGGCCTTGAGCTTGTCGGCCTTCTCCTGCTTCTCCTGCTCTTCCTTGCGCTTCTTTTCCTTCTCTTTTTGCAGGGCGATATCAGGCTTGTCGAGCTTGGGCTCGTCGATCACCTTGGGGGCGACGGTCTTGGGCTCGATCACAGGTTGTGGCTTGGGCGGCTCCACCACCGGATCAGGTTCCGGCTGCGGTGGCGGCGGCGTGGGCAGGGGCGCGGCTTCCTTGTATTGCGGGTCCCAGATCTCGGCTTCCACCGTCAGCGGAGTCTCGCTCTGCCAGCGGATGCCGACCCAGAAGAACAGGAACAGGGCCACGTGCATCACCATGGCCAGCGTGATGGCACGCCAGCGGCCGGGCGCCTTGGGGATGTTGTAGGGTGCGTTATCGCTCATATCAACTTGGGCTTGCGCTTATTTGGTGGCCAGGCCGACCCGCGCAATTCCCTGCTTCTTGGCTTCCGAGATCACCTGCACGACCTCGTCATACTTGATGTCCTTGTCGGCCGAGATCATCACGGCCAGGTCAGGATTGTCGTCATGCAACTGGCGCAGGCGCTCGGACAAGTCGGTCTTGCCGGTCACGGTCTCGGCCTTCTTGCCACCGCTCTTGGGGCCGTTGATGCGGATCGTGGCCTGGGTGTTGGGCTTGAGGGCGATCTCGATATAGTCCGAGGGCGGCTGCGTGGACTTGCCCGCCGTGGGCAGGTTGATCACGCTGGGGTTGGTGATGGGCGTGGCCACCATGAAGATGATCAGCAGCACCAGCATCACGTCGATGTAGGGCACGACGTTGATCTCGGACTTGAACTTGCGGGTACGTCCCCCGCGCATCGATGAGCCAGCCATTAGCGTGCCTGACGTTGCAAGATGTTGGAGAACTCTTCGATGAAGCTCTCGAAGCGGATCGCCAGGCGGTCGATATCGTGCGAGTAGCGGTTGAAGGCAACCACGGCCGGGATCGCGGCGAACAGGCCGATGGCGGTGGCGATCAGGGCCTCGGCGATGCCGGGCGCGACCGCCGCCAGGGTGGCTTGCTGCACGTTGGCTAGGCCGCGGAAGGCGTTCATGATGCCCCACACGGTGCCGAACAGGCCCACATAGGGCGAGACCGAGCCGACCGAGGCCAGGAAGGCCAGGTGCGATTCCAGTGCATCCATCTCGCGCTGGTAGGCCGCACGCATGGCGCGACGGGCGCCGTCGAGCAGGGCGCTGGGGTCGACGGCGCCGCCGCGGGCGGCCACCGATGCCTTGGCCTTGGTGAATTCACCCATGCCGGCCTGGAAGATGCGCTCCAGCGCACCGCCGCTGCCACCGGCCTTGCGGCGGTTGGACAGGGCGTCCTGGTACAGGGCGGACAGGTTGCCGCCGGACCAGAAGACGCGTTCGAATTCCTCGGTCTGCACGCGGGCCGAACGGATGGTGAACATCTTGCGGAAGATGTAGGTCCAGCTGGTAATCGATGCCGTCAACAGCAGCAGCATCACCAGTTGCACCAGGACGGACGCGTTTGCGATCAGTGAAATGAAGGAAAGGTCTTGTGTGACATTCATGGGGAAATGGGGCGGCTTGAAGGCGGCAAATGGAAGGTGGGTCGGTTAGGGTCGGGTATCGTCGATGCGCTCGGCGCCTGGGCGCGGCGCATCAAAGAGGGCGATTTTAAGATGAAGGTTCCGGTTTCCGATATCGTCGATCGTTGTCAAAACGTCAGAAAAATCTTGCAATCGTGCAGAGTTCCAGCGCCTTTAAGGGGTAGGAAGCCATTTTCGTTGACATCATGATGCGTTCTTGATGCAGTTGAGCAATTCAGGCGGGATCGGGCGCGGCCGGAAACTGTCCTGGTCCACGCACACGACCGTGATACTGCCCCGCGCCAGCAGCCTGGCTTCCCCGTCACAGGCGGTCCCGCCATCCCCAGACGGCAGGCGCCAGGCTTCCTGGATAAATTCCATGGAAGCATTTCGAAGTTTTTCGACCACGACGGTCAGGCGGAGTTCATCGTCCAGGCGTGCCGGCGACAGGTATTCGACATTGGTGTTCTTGACCACGAAGATGGCGCCGGTGGTCGCGGCCAGGTGCTGCTGCTGGAAGCCGAAGGAGCGCAGCCATTCAGTGCGGGCGCGCTCGAAGAACTTCAGGTAATTGGCGTAGAAGACTACGCCTCCGGTGTCGGTATCTTCGTAATAGACACGGATCTTCCAGTCGAATGGACTACTGGCGGCATTCATATGCTTCTTGTTATTGGGAAATCTGCTGTGGCAGCGACAAAGAGATCATTGTTGCATCTAGGGAAACAGCCAGGCGACGGTAACGGTACCGTTGCTCCAGGAACGGGGTGGGATGGCGTTCCTGCCGCGCCGAAGCGACAGCGGCAAAAACGCCATTTTACCTCATCCCATGCTTATTGTTTGCGCTTGATGGTGAAGGGGCTGAAGCCCTGGCAGGTCGGCATCAGTTCCATGTAGTTGATGTTGACGTGGGCCGGCATGGTGGCGACCCAGAAGGCGGCTTCGGCGATATCCTCGGCCGTCAGCGGGGTGGTGCCCTCGTAGACCTTGGCAGCGGCGCCATCGTCGCCCTTGAAGCGCACGTTGGAGAATTCGGTGCCGCCGCACAGGCCCGGCGCCAGGTTGGTGGCGCGCACGCCCGTGCCCACCAGGTCGGCGCGCAGGTTCAGGGTGAACTGGTCGACGAAGGCCTTGGTGGCACCGTAGACGTTGCCGCCCGGGTAGGGATAGGCGCCGGCCACCGAGCCCAGGTTGATGATGGTGCCGCGGCCGCGCTTGACCATCTCGGGCAGCAGGGCGTGGGTGATGGTGACCAGTCCCTTGACGTTGGTGTCGATCATGGTTTCCCAGTCCGACAGCGCCACTTCGTGCGCCGGGCCCAGGCCCAGGGCCAGGCCGGCGTTGTTGACCAGCACGTCGACGTCCTTCCAGTCGCCGGAGAGGCTGGCCAGGCCGGCCTCGATGGAGGCCTTGCTGGTCACGTCCAGTACCAGTGGCAGCACCTTGTCGGCGCCCAGTTCCTTGACCAGGTCATCCAGGCGCTCCTTGCGGCGACCAGCGGCGATCACCTTGTGACCGTTGCCAGCGAATTTGCGCGCCATGGCGGCGCCGAAGCCTGCGGTTGCTCCTGTAATCAACACGACCATCTCTTGACTCTCCTGTTGTGTGGCGTAAGCGCGGGTGCCGTCGGGTGGGGCGGCGGGCCCGCAAAAGAAAACGAAATTGTAGCCCAAAGCCGGTTTTTACGAGGGCCGGCTCGCTTTCATCGGGGGAAGGTCGTGTGGGAGAACAGTGTTGCATGCAGGTCATGGTTCTTGCCCAAATCGGCAGCTTTCACTACAATGCGCTCACCATTTCGTCTCACGTGACTGGCGAAACGTCGGGTAAAACCGGCCAAGATGGGGATCCATCGGGAAGCGTGAGATTTCAACAGCCGTACGCCTGGGCAGCCGAATGGACAGTACGACTGAGGCTGCCCGCAATTCCCCCGTTTCAAGGCCCTCATTCGATTTTGGAAGTCGCGCATCCGGTATGCCCTTGCATGCCGTGGCCCGATCTTCGGCCGCATCTCATCAATTTGGAGAAACACCATGTTTGACAAGAACCAGACTCTCGCAAAAGTCGATCCCGACCTGTGGTCTGCCATCCAGAAGGAAAACACCCGTCAGCAGGATCACATCGAGCTGATCGCCTCCGAGAACTACACCTCGCCGGCCGTGATGGAAGCGCAAGGTTCCCAGCTGACCAACAAGTACGCCGAAGGTTATCCGGGCAAGCGTTACTACGGTGGCTGCGAATACGTGGACGTCGCCGAGCAACTGGCCATCGATCGCTTGAAGGCGCTGTTCGGTGCCGAAGCCGCCAACGTGCAACCCAACTCCGGCTCCCAGGCCAACCAGGGCGTGTTCTTCGCCATGTTGAAGCCGGGCGACACCATCATGGGCATGTCGCTGGCTGAAGGCGGCCACCTGACCCACGGCATGGCACTGAACATGTCGGGCAAGTGGTTCAACGTCATCTCCTATGGCCTGAACGAAAAGGAAGAGATCGACTACGACGCCATGGAAGCCCTGGCCCGTGAGAAGAAGCCCAAGCTGATCATCGCTGGCGCCTCGGCCTACTCGCTGCGCATCGATTTCGAACGCTTCGCCAAGATCGCCAAGGAAGTCGGCGCCTACTTCATGGTCGACATGGCTCACTACGCCGGCCTGATCGCTGCTGGTGTGTACCCCAACCCGGTGCCCTTCGCCGACTTCGTCACCTCGACCACCCACAAGTCCCTGCGCGGTCCGCGCGGCGGCGTGATCCTGATGAAGGCCGAGCATGAGAAGGCCATCAACTCGGCCATCTTCCCGGGCATCCAGGGCGGTCCGCTGATGCACGTCATCGCGGCCAAGGCCGTGGCCTTCAAGGAAGCCGCTTCGCCGGAATTCAAGACCTACCAGCAACAGGTGGTCAAGAACGCCGACGTGCTGGCCAAGACCCTGATCAAGCGCGGCCTGCGCATCGTCTCCGGCGGCACCGAGTCGCACGTGATGCTGGTGGACCTGCGTCCCAAGGGCCTGACCGGCAAGGAAGCCGAAGCCATCCTGGGTTCGGCCCACATGACCTGCAACAAGAACGGCATCCCCAACGATCCGGAAAAGCCATTCGTGACCTCGGGTATCCGCCTGGGCAGCCCGGCCATGACCACCCGTGGCTTCAAGGAAGTCGAAGCCGAGAAGGTTGCCAACCTGATCGCCGACGTGCTGGACAATCCGCATGACGCCGCGACCATCGAGCGCGTGAAGGTCGAGGTCAAGAAGCTGACCGACGCTTTCCCGGTCTACGGCTAAGAGGCCGGTGGGCGGGTTGGGGCCCGCCTGCTGAAGCAACAGAACACGGCGCCCGTTGCTGCGGGCGCCGTCGTGCATCTGCACCATCCGTTGGTGGGGTAGGTCGTCGAACTGATGAAACACTGAAGTATTGAAGTAACGCGATATGCTGCGACAAGCTCACTGCTGTAGGCTGGCATGCCGCGCCGTTGCACACCACGATCTGCGGGATATTGCCCGCCGTTGAGCTGAACGAATCCATTGCCGCCATGAAGTGCCCATTCTGCAATCACGAAGATACCCCGGTGCTGGACACGCGCCTGTCCGAGGACGGCCGTTCCATCCGCCGTCGCCGCCGTTGCGAGAATTGCGACAAGCGCTTCACCACCTATGAGCGCATCGAGCTGACCATGCCGGTCATCGTCAAGAAGAATGGCAGCCGCACCGAGTTCGATCCGGCCAAGCTGCGCGGCAGCCTGATGCTGGCCTTGCGCAAGCGCCCGGTGTCGGCCGAGGCGGTCGATGTGGCCATCCAGAGCATCCAGGACAAGCTCTTGCAAAGCGGTGAGCGCGAGGTGATGTCGGGCCAGATCGGCGAGCTGGTGATGCGCGAACTCAAGCGCCTGGACAAGATCGCTTACATCCGTTTTGCATCGGTCTACAAGAGTTTCGAGGACATCACCGAGTTCCAGGATGCCATCGATGAAGTGGGGCAGGAACGCAAGAATGCGAAGAAGCGCGAGGTCTGAGATCGGGCCCGCAAGGGGCGCGCCACGATGGCGCGCAGGCATAAAAAAACGGCTGCAGATGCAGCCGTTTTTCTTGAATCAAGTCCCGCCTGTGCCGCTGTGCCGGCATCCTGAACCTGACGGTTCAAGTTGGCTGCAGTAGTTCAATTTCGGGTTCATCGGACTAGCGACGCTCACGCCCACCAAACGATCCTACAGCCTATGCTCGTAAATGGTTCAAGGAATATATGGCAATCGCGAACACGGCAGGAGTACGAAGTCTAACGCATTCGACGTCGCGATCCAAGTGTCTCGCGAAAATTTTATGCTGATTTTTGTAACCGCACTGGACGGCAGGTTTGTTGTCTGCCAAAGCAAGTTGTCGTGACGAAAAAATGGCTGCCATCGGCAGCCATTTTTCTGGAACATATCGACAAACAACGCAATCGTCAGAACAGTTTTTCCTGCGGCGCGAGCGCCTGATCGACGACCTCGGTGATGGCGGCGATCTGTTGCTGCCACTGTGCAATGGTGAGGCCGGCGAAGGGGCCTTCGGCGCGTTGCATGCTCAGCAACTCGGCAGCGATGCCCAGGCCGGCCATCACGGCAATGCGGTCGGTGCCCTTGATGCGGCCAGCATCGCGGATGGCGCGCATGCGCTGGTCGAGATAGGACACTGCGTGATGCAGCGCTGCCTGTTCGCCTTCCTGGCAGGCCAGGGTGTAGGACTGGCCCATGATCATGGCCTGGATCTGGATGGTGCTCATGCCGCCTCCTCGTTGGCTGGTGCGGTCGTTTCTTCTTCTTCGGCCACCGGCAGTTGCGACAGCACCGCCGAGACGCGCTGGTAGGCCTCGTCCACGCGGGCATTGAGGGTGGCGTTGTCCTCGGAGAGCAGTTTCACTTTCCGGCGCAGCTCGGCATTTTCTTCGCGCAGGCTTTGCGCCAGTTGTGCCAGCTGAGTGACCTTTTCAGCCAGTTGCAGGAATTCGGAACTCATGTGTTGGATGTTCGCAGGATGGGTTTGCGCCCGTGGGCGTCATCGGCTATTTCATTGGTCTGCCATTATAAGCGCTTTGCGGCGCGCCCATGGCAAGAACGGCTGCACCTGGCAGCCGAAGGGAGTTGGTCTACGATGCCCTCAAATGGTTCCCGGGAGCTGGCGGGAAGCGGCCCTGCTCATGCAGGCTGAGCATTCATTCGGCGCGGCGTACCGGTTGGCCATGCATGCGCATGTAGCCTTGCTGGAGCACGAAGTTGTCGAAGGCCGTCAGCAGGGGATGGTATTTCTCGCTGTTGCGCTCCAGTTGCATGAGCGCATAGCCGGTCGCCTCCAGCGTGGAGAGCTGCTCGGGCTTGTGCGACTTGCGGATCGTGTAGCGCGAGATGGGGGTATCGACCAGCACCATGCGCGGCAACGTCTGCAGCAGGGGATTCTCGAAGAGCATCTTGCGGCTCTTGCGCCAGGTGCCATCGATGACGACCAGGCGTATGCGCTTCAAGGGCTGCTGCTTGTCGACCAGCATGGTGCGGGCATCAAAGTGCGAGGTGGTCGGGGTGCTGGCATCGTCGGTATAGAGCAAGACCGGATGCACGGTTTCGCTCTCGCTGACATTGCGTACCCGCGAGGGCGCATGCAAGAGCGCCTGCAATTCGTCGGCATCGAAGACCGACCCGACCAGCAGCTTGCTGTAGGGCAGGCTCAGGTGCAGCAGTCGCACGCTGTTCTTGGCGTTGCTGACTTCCAGCGGGTGCTGCAGGATCAGTACGTCGACGGCGTGGTCGATGGGCGACGTCCAGTGGCAGATGCAGGCCGACAGGGCGCGCTGGCAGATCGGGCAGAGCAGCCGGCGGGGCGGGAGTTGATCGTGGGTTGAAGCCAAGATAGTGAGCCTTCTTCAAGTTGCGCAACAGTTCATCATGCGGACTGGCCGGGAGAGCGCGAGGCCGGAGTGCCTCCGCATTGCTGGCCGGCAAGCCATTTGTCGTGGGGGCTAGATTGGACCGTGCTTGCCATCACGTCAATCGACATTAAGCGAAGTTATTCTCGATTCTTGGCGAAATTAAATTGTCATTTTGACGGTTCAGGTTTGCAGCCCTTGTCATCGACATCCGTCAGCGCCATGCTGGAGGGTTGCCGTCGTGGCTGGTCCGATCAGGATTGCTCACACCTTCAGGAAGTCTTCCTTGCCACCCAGCCAGCGCGCGAGGTGGCGGTCGACGATATCGGGCGCATGCTGCAGCAGGGCCTGGGCGGTATCGCGGGCTTTTTCGACCAGCCACTGGTCGGTGGCCAGGTCGGCGAAGCGCAGCATGGCCTCGCCCGACTGGCGCGCCCCCAGGAATTCGCCGGGACCGCGGATGTCGAGGTCGCGCCGGGCGATCTCGAAGCCATCGGTGGTCTCGCGCATGGTCGCCAGGCGTTGCTTGGCGGTGCCGCCCAGCGGGCCCTGATACAGCAGCAGGCACACGCTGGCGGCCGATCCCCGCCCCACGCGCCCGCGCAACTGGTGCAGCTGGGATAGCCCGAAGCGCTCCGCATGCTCGATCACCATCAGCGAGGCGTTGGGGACGTCCACGCCCACTTCGATGACGGTGGTCGCCACCAGCAGGTGGATGGCACCACGACTGAAGCCTTCCATGACGATCTGCTTTTCGACCGGCTTCATGCGACCATGCACCAGCCCGATCTGGAGGTCGGGCAAGGCCGCCGAAAGCGCCGCATGGGTATCGGTCGCGGTCTGCAGCTGCAGGGCTTCGGATTCCTCGATGAGCGGGCAGACCCAGTAGATCTGCTTGCCTTCCAGCGCCGCCGCATGCACGCGTTCGATGACTTCGTCGCGGCGGATCTGGTCGATCACGCGGGTGACGATGGGCGAGCGGCCCGGTGGCAGTTCGTCGATGACCGACACTTCCAGGTCGGCGTAATAGGTCATGGCCAGCGTGCGCGGAATCGGCGTGGCCGACATCATCAGCTGGTGCGGCACGGCGGCGGCATCGCGATCTTCGGGGGTGAAGCTCTTGTTGCGCAGGGCCAGCCGCTGGCCCACGCCAAAGCGGTGCTGCTCGTCCACGATCACCAGGCCCAGGTTCTCGAACTGCACCGTGTCCTGGATCAGCGCATGGGTGCCGATGACCAGGCGTGCGGCGCCCGATTCGATATGGGCCAGGGCCTCGGTCTTTTCCTTTTTCTTCTGGCTGCCGGAGAGCCAGGCCACGCCCACATCGAGCGGTTCCAGCCAGGCGGCGATCTTGCGGAAATGCTGCTCGGCCAGGATTTCGGTGGGCGCCATCAGTACCGCCTGGCAGCCGCTGTCGATGGCCTGGGCCGCCGCCAGTGCAGCCACTACCGTCTTGCCGCTGCCCACGTCACCCTGCAGCAGTCGCTGCATGGGGAAGGACTGGCGCAGGTCGGCGCGGATCTCGTCCAGCACGCGCTGCTGGGCGCCGGTCAGCTGGAAGGGCAAGACCTTGGTCAGTTCCTCGGTGATGCGCCCGGTCACCGGCAGCGCGCGCGAGGTCTTGGCGCGACGCGCGGCCTGGGCGCGCTTGAGCGAGAGCTGCTGGGCCAGCAGTTCATCGAACTTCATGCGGATCCAGGCCGGGTGGGATTTTTCGATCAGCGCATGTTCGTCCACGTCCGGTGGCGGATTGTGCAGCAGCCGTACCGAAGGCTCGAAGGCCGCCAGGTTCAGGGTCTGCAGCATCGAGGGGGGCAGCGTATCGCTCCAGTCCAGGCGGCTCATGGCATTGCCAATGGCCTTGCGCAGATAGGCCTGCGACAGGCCTTCACCGGCCGGATAGACGGGCGTGAGCACCTCCGGCAGGGGCGCGCCCTCGTTGACCACCTTGTAGGACGGGTGGACCATCTCGGCACCGAAGAAGCCGTGTCGCAGCTCGCCGCGCACCCGCACCCGGGTGCCTTCTGCCAGCTGCTTGGTCTGGCTGCCGTAGAAATTGATAAAGCGCATGGTCAGCTGGCCGCTGTCGTCGCCCACCGTCACGATCAGCTGCCGGCGCGGCCGGAACTGTACGTCGCAGGCCGTCACCACGCCTTCCACCTGCACCATCTGCAAGCCGCGCATCGATGCCTCGGCGATGCTCATGAGGGTGGTTTCATCCTCATAGCGCAGCGGCAGGTGCAACACCAGGTCCATGTCGTTGTGCAGGCCCAGCTTGTTCTCGGGCTTGGCGGCAGGCTTGGCGGCGGGCGCGGCTTTCTTTTTGGTGGCCGGCGGAGGGGTTTTCTTCGCGGTAGCAGGCATGCGGTTGGTGGCGTTGGATACGGATTGCCATCTAGACACAAGTCTCACGCGCATATGGGAAAAACGCGCAGACAGCGTAAAATAGCGGGTTACGCTATTTTACTGTGAATATTTACAGTATCAATCCCGTCGGCAACACTTCTTGCCCGGGAAGCGCTCGGCGGAGAGTTTTCGCTGGTCCTCGCGCGCGCTGTGTCCATCCTTATTTTGCAAGCATGTATTCTCTTTCCGACTTCGATTTCGATCTCCCCCCCGAGCTGATCGCCCAGACTCCGCTGGCCGAGCGCAGCGCTTCGCGCCTGTTGCAGGTGCAGGGGGCGCAACTGACCGACCGCCGTTTTTCCGATATCGTGGAATTGCTGCAAGCCGGCGACCTGCTGGTCTTCAACGATACCCGTGTGATCAAGGCGCGCCTGTTTGGCGTGAAGGAGACCGGCGGCAAGATCGAGGCGCTGGTCGAGCGCATCCTCGATGACCGTACCGTACATGCCCAGGTGCGCGCTTCCAAGTCGCCTCCGCCCGGCACCCGCATCCGCCTGGCCGATGCCTTCGATGTGACCGTGGGCGAGCGCTTCGGCGAATTCTATACGCTGCATTTTCCCTCCGATGTCTTCGCGCTGCTGGAGCAGTACGGCAGCCTGCCGCTGCCCCCGTACATCGACCATGAAGCCGATGCCTACGACGAGACACGCTACCAGACCGTCTACGCCCGGGAACCCGGTGCCGTGGCGGCCCCCACGGCGGGCCTGCATTTCGACCAGGCCCTGCTGGAGCAACTGGCCGCACGCGGCGTGAAGCAAGCCTTCGTGACCCTGCACGTGGGCGCCGGCACCTTCCAGCCGGTGCGGGTGGAAGACCTGTCGCAGCACAAGATGCACAGCGAGTGGTACACGATTTCGCCCGAGACCGTGGAGGCCGTGCGCGCCACCAAGGCCGCCGGTGGCCGCGTGGTGGCGGTGGGTACCACCAGCATGCGCGCGCTCGAATCCGGTTCGCAAAGCGGCCAGCTGCAGGCCGGCAGCGCCGATACGAAGCTGTTCATCACGCCTGGCTATACCTTCAAGACCGTGGACCAGCTGGTGACCAATTTCCACCTGCCCAAGTCGACCCTGCTGATGCTGGTCTCGGCCTTCGCCGGCTACGATCACATCCGCGCGGCCTATGCCCATGCGATTGCGCAGCACTACCGCTTCTTCAGCTATGGCGACGCCATGTTGCTGACCCGTACCTGACCCATCAAGATATCGAGATCCCCCATGCTGGAATTCACGCTCCTGAAGACCGACGGCAAAGCACGCCGTGGCCGCGTCAAACTCAACCACGGTACCGTCGAGACCCCCATCTTCATGCCGGTGGGCACCTATGGTTCGGTCAAGGCCATGTCGCCGCTGGAACTCAACGAGATCGACGCCCAGATCATCCTCGGCAACACCTTCCACCTGTGGCTGCGCCCGGGTTTGGAGGTGGTCGGCAAGTTCGGTGGCCTGCACAAGTTCATCGGCTGGGACAAGCCCATCCTGACCGACTCCGGCGGCTTCCAGGTGTTCTCGCTGGGAGAGATGCGCAAGATCACCGAAGAGGGCGTGCACTTCGCCTCGCCCATCAACGGCGACCGCCTGTTCCTCTCGCCCGAGATCTCGATGCAGATCCAGCGCGTGCTCAACTCCGACATCGTCATGCAGTTCGACGAATGCACCCCCTACGAGATCGATGGCCGTCCGGCCACCCGCGAGGAAGCCGGCAAGTCCATGCGCATGTCGCTGCGCTGGGCCAAGCGTTCCAAGGATGAATTCGACCGCGGCGAGAATCCCAATGCGCTCTTCGGCATCGTCCAGGGCGGCATGTTCGAGGGTTTGCGCGACGAATCGCTGGCCGGGCTGGAAGAGCTCGGTTTCGACGGCTTCGCCATCGGCGGCCTGTCGGTGGGTGAGCCCAAGGAGGACATGATGCGCGTGTTGCAGCACGTCGGTCCGCGTCTGCCGGCCAACAAGCCGCACTACCTGATGGGCGTGGGCACGCCCGAAGACCTGGTCGAAGGCGTGGCCAATGGCGTGGACATGTTCGACTGCGTCATGCCCACCCGCAATGCGCGCAATGGCTGGATCTTCACCCGCTACGGCGACGTCAAGATCAAGAATGCCAAGTACAAGGATGACGAGCGTCCCTACGACGAGACCTGCGACTGCTACGCCTGCAAGAACTTCTCGCGCGCCTACCTGCACCACCTGCATCGCGCCGGCGAAATCCTCGGCGCCCGCATGAACACGGTGCACAACCTGCACTACTACCTGCAGCTGATGCAGGAGATGCGCGACGCCATCGATGCCGGCACCTTCCAGGACTTCGTCAAGAAATTCAAGGAAGACCGCGCGCGCGGCGTCTGATCGTTATCGGATAGGCGCGTTGCCGGCGCGGGTCATATCGACTGTTCCAGGCATAGCGTGAACTTGCTGCCTTCGCCCACCCGGCTTTCCACGCTGATGGAGCCGCCCAGCAGCGCGGCCAGCTTCTGGCTCAGGTAAAGGCCCTGGCCCATCCCCTCGTGCTTGCGCGAGGCCGAGGCGTCGAGCTGGGTGAAGGCGCGGAACAGCTTGTCCTGGTCGGCTTCGCTGATGCCGCAACCGGTGTCGCGCACGCCGATCCAGGTGGTCATGCCGCCCGGATGGGCTTGCTGGCGCAGGTGGATGGAAACCTCGCCCCGCTCGGTGAACTTGATGGCATTGCCCAGCAGGTTGTCCAGGATGCGGCTCAGGGCGCGACGGTTGAGGTGCAGCGTCGCTTCGTCGGCGCACAGTTCCACGTCCAGCTGCAGGTGCTTCCTGACGGCGGCGGGCCTGAGCGCAGCGGCGCTTTCCCGGATCAGGTCTGAACAGAGCACGGTCTCCGGAATCAGGTCGGAAGAATCCTCCTCCATGCGGGAGATGTCCAGCAGGCTGGTGATCAGCCCCAGCAGGTGCTCGCCGCTGTCATGCACGGTCTGCAGTTGCTGTTGCTGCTCCGGGCTCAGCGGGCCGCTCATCTGCGACAGCAGGATCTCGGTAAAGCCCAGGATGGCGTTGAGCGGGGTACGCAATTCGTGCGAGGTATTGGCCAGGAAGCGATTGCGCGATTCCACGGCTTCCTGCAGGGCGCGGTTTTTCTCCGCCAGGTCCTGTTCGATACGCTTGCGGTCGCTGACGTCACGAATGGCGCTGACCACGAAGGTCTCGCCTTCGATGTCCAGCGGACTCAGGCTGATCTCGACGGGGAATTCCTGGCCGTCGCAGCGCAGGCCCGACAGGTCCATCGCGCCGGTGGTGGCGCGCAGGCGTGGCTGGTTCAGGTACCTGGCCATGTGCTGGGGATGGGCCTGGCGAAAACGTGACGGCAACAGGATCTCGATGGCCTGGCCGTTCAAGGCATGGACGTCCCAGCCGAACAGGATCCCGGCACGGCGATTGGCCAGCACGATGCGTCCCAGCCCATTGACCACCACGATGCCATCGGGCACCGAATCGAACAGGCCGTGCACGCGCGCGGCGATCAGGCTGATGTCGCGCTGGACGATGGCTTCGCTGATGTCGCGCTTGCAGGAGAGCACATATTGCGGCTGGCCTGCCTGGTCGCGCAGCAGCTTGTTGGATACCGACAGGTGCAGCAGCGCCCCATCCTTGCGTCGCCGGATCGACTGGCATTCGGCCCGGCCCTGGGCGACGGTATCGGCGAAGACGCGCTCCTCCTCAGCCAGGCGCTCGGGCGGTACGATGAATTCGCTCAGCGACTGCCCCATGACCTCCTCGCCGCTGTAACCGAAGATCTGCTCGGCGCAGCGGTTCCAGTAGATCACCCGGCCTTGCAGGTCCATCAGCACATAGGCATCGGGGGCCTCGGCCAGCAGCAGCCGTTCGACGTCAAGCATGATCGCCTCCGGCGCCCTCCGGACCATGCCGCAGGATATCCATGGCGCGCGCCGGCAGTGACTGCCAGGAGCGCGTCCCGATGACGGGCATGGTCTGGGTCCACTCCTGCCAGTCCTGCCCGGCCAGCCGATAGAGTTCGACGAAATCGTGCGGCGGCAGTTGCAGCTGCTCCAGCGCCACGACGACCTTGCCCAAGACGGCGTCGATGGCTGGCGAAGGCGCACATGCCAGTTCGGCCATGGCGGCCGAGAGGTGCAGGGTCCAGGCGATCTCGCGCTGGCGCGAGCCCGGCTCGCCCGGCGAACTGGCGGGGTCTTCCACATGCAGTACCGCGTCGCAGAACAGGTCGGGAATCTTCCAGTCCTGCATCAGGGCGGCGGCGATGTTGAGGTGGTTGAAGCCGAACAGCGACTGCTCCATGGCCAGCTGGGCCGGTGCATCCAGCGCGCGCGTGAGCAGCGATGAATAGCCGCTGGGATGGGCCGAGGCCAGGGTCAGCCTGCCGATATTGGCCAGCAGGCCGGTGCTGAACATCTCGCTCAAGGGAGCGACCCGGGTCAGGCTGGTGATGGCCTGGGCGCTGGAGGCCATGGCGAAGGTATGGGCCCAGAAGGCCGGCAGCTTGAAGTTGACGCAGGAGGCCGGTGCCGTGGTCTCGGCCAGCGACAGAGCCAGCGACAGCTGGCGTACTGCCTGCAGGCCGACCAGCAGCAGGCTGTCCAGGCTGACGGCGGCGATTGGGCGCAACCGCGTGGCATTGAGCACGTTGACGATGCGGATGATGCGCCCCGACAGGGCCGGATCGGCCTGGATCAGGTGGAGCAATTCCGCCATGTCGGGATCGTCCTGGGCGCACATGCGCATGATGGTCAGGCGTACCCCGCCTGGCGAGGGCAGCGCCTGCGCATTCTTGAGTTTCTCGAACAGGGTCGGTTCAATGAATGTGAGCATTCAGTCTTCATCCCGGTAACGGTTGAAAATATCGAGCACCTCGTCCCAGCCCGCAAAGAAGGCTTCCACGCAGCGCGGATCGAAATGGCTGCCCGTATTGTCGCGCAGGAAGCCGGCGGCGTCTTCCAGGCTCCAGCCTTTCTTGTAGGGGCGCGTCGACGTCAGGGCGTCAAAGACATCGGCCACGGCCACGATGCGGCCATGCAGCGGGATGTCCTCCCCCTTGAGGCCATTGGGATAGCCGCTGCCATCCCACTTCTCATGGTGCGTGCGGGCGATCTCCGCGGCCGCCTGCAGCAGGGGCGAGGGGCTGTCCTGGAGGATGTTGGCGCCGATCTGCGCGTGCTCGCGCATGATCTTCAGTTCGTCCGGGTCCAGTCGTCCTGGCTTGAGCAGGATATGGTCGGGAATGCCCATCTTGCCGATGTCGTGCATGGGCGCGGCGCTGAGCAGCAGGTCCTGTTCCTCGGTATCCAGGCCCAGATGGGCGGCGATGATCTTGGTGTAGTTGGACATGCGCACCAGGTGTTCGCCGGTCTCGGGATCACGATAGCCGGCCGCGCGGGCCAGCAGGTTCACCGAGTTCAGGGCCAGCGTCGAGCTCTGGCGCGACTGCTCCACCACGGCGTCGGAGAGATGGTCGATCTTCTCGCTCATGCGCCGTTGCGAGCGGCGCATGGCCAGCATGTTCTTGACCCGCGCCAGCAGCTCGACGCGGTTGACCGGCTTGGAGAGGAAATCGTTGGCGCTCATCTGCAGCGCCGTGTGGCGCAGCTTGAGTTCCATGTCGGCGGTGATCATGATGACCGGCGTCATTTCCTGGCCCGGCATGGCGCGAAAGCGTGTGAGGAATTCCAGGCCATCCATGCCCGGCATCATGTAGTCCAGCAGGATCAGGTCAGGGACATGGGCGGAGCACCAGTCCAGCGCCTGGCGCGCATCGGGACAGGTGCTGATGCGGGTTTCCGGCACCTGCGACAGCATGTGCGTGAACAACGACAGGTTGGTCTTGTCGTCATCGACGATGAGGATGTTCATGTCATTCATGTTCTCGCTACTGCTCATTGGTTCCCCCGTGCTCTTTCATCAATGGCCAGACGCAACTGGGCGAAGGCCTTGCCGCATTCGTCGGCCAGCGCGCGTGCGTGCGCCAGTTCCCCCAGGCGTGCTGCCGCTTCCATCTGCCGTCCGCACTGGCCCAGGGTCTCGATGCCCAGGTTCAGGCAACTGCCGGCCAGGCGATGGCCCAGGGCCTGGATCTCGGCCAGCGCGGGCTGGTCCTGTTTGCATAGGCCATCCAGTTCGTCCAGTACCGGGCCGGTGTGTTCGACGAACATGGCCAGCATTTCACTGGCCAGCGTATCGTCGTCACCGAACAGTTCCCGCAGGCGATTTTCATCGATGGCTGCCAGCGGCGCCTGTTCTTCTTCTGCCGGCAGTTCCGGCAGGTAGTGTGCCAGCATGGCCGACAACTGAGAGCGCAGCAAGGGCTTGGTCAGGTAGTCATCCATCCCGGCCTCCAGGCATTGCTCCCGGTCACCCGCCATGGCATTGGCCGTCATCGCGACGATCGGTGTGCGCGCGACCTCGCCGCTCATGGCGCGGATACGGCGTGTGGTGGCATAGCCATCGAGCACCGGCATCTGGCAATCCATCAGGATCAGCGCGTAGTGGCGCTGCGCCAGCCGTTCGATCGCCTCGGCGCCGTTGGCCGCGATATCGACCGCATAGCCCATGGCATTGAGCTGGTACACCGCCACCTTCTGGTTCATCACATTGTCCTCGACCAGCAGGAGTTCATGCTGCCCCTGATGGCGTCCCGCGGATGCTGCGGCCACTGGCCGGGGCGACGTTTCCGCATTGCCCCTGGTGGCCATCACCGCGCGCAGCAGATGCTCCTTGCGCAGCGGCAACTGCAGGACATCCGGGATTTGTTTTCTGTCTATATTAAGGCCGTCCACGCCGTGGTCAAGCAGGATGCATCTGAGTTCCGGACGCTCGCCCTGCAGCCGTGCCACCAGGGTGGCGGCGGGGAGGTCCCTGATCTCGCTGCTGACCAGGACGGTATCGATCCGGGCGGCCCCCGCAGAGGCAGCCGTCAGGGTGGCCAGCGCGCTGCTGGCGCTGTCACAGCGCAGCGTATCCAGGCCGGCGCTATGCAGGTACTCCTCCAGCATCGCGGCGCTTTGGGCATGGGGTTCGACCAGTGCCACCTGGCGCTTGCCGGTCGTCGGGTGCGGGGAGGCGGACAAGGGCGACTGCGCCACCGCAATGCCCAGTTCGAACCAGAAGCAGGAACCGGCGCCGGGTTCGCTGTCCACCCCGATGCTACCGCCCATGAGTTCGACCAGGCGCTTGCAGATCGACAGGCCCAGACCGGTGCCGCCATATTGCCGGGTCACCGAACTGTCGGCCTGGGAGAACGGGGAGAACAGGCGTCGCAGCGTGTCCTCGTCCATGCCGATGCCGCTGTCGCGCACCTCGACACGGATACGGCAGCGTTCGCTGCTCACCTGCAGGGCCTGCACGCGCAGGACGACTTCGCCTTCGTGGGTGAACTTGAGGGCATTGCCCAGGAGGTTGAGCAGGATCTGGCGGATGCGTCCGGGATCGCCCAGCAGGCGCGAGGGCAGGCGCGAATCGACGTGGGCCAGCAGGCGTACCTGTTTCTCGCGGGCCTTGAAGGAGAGCGCTTCGGCGCTGGCTTCCACCACCTCGGCCAGGTCGAACTCGACCACGGCGATATCCATCTTGCCCACATCAATCTTGGAAAAATCCAGCACGTCATTGACGATGCCCAGCAGGGCATTGGCCGAGTCCTCGATGGCCTTGGCGAACTCGGCTTGCTGGGTATCCAGGCGCGTCGAGCGCAGCAAGCCGGCCATGCCCAGCACCGCATTCATGGGCGTGCGGATCTCATGGCTCATGGTGGAGAGGAAGGCGCCGCGGGTCAGCATGGCCTGGTCGGCGGCTTCCTTGGCTTGCATCAGGCTGCGCGCTGCACGCGCACTTTCGCGCAGCAGTCGCACCAGGATCAATGCGTGCACCACCCAGATGGTGGTCAGCAGCAGGGCCAGCCAGGACGGCAGCGACGCGTGCGCCAGAACGATCGCCCCGACGAGGGCCAGGCAGGCTTCCGAGGCGGCCAGCAGCAGGCGTCCGTCGCGGGAAAGGAATCCACTTGGCCAGCCTTGCGTCACATCACTCTCCCCGTCGTTGTGTTGGTGTCATGGTGGGCCCGGTCGCCAGGTGCCGGACTTGATTTGCCAATCAATTATAACGAATAGATAATATATTTGCCAAATTCGATTTATTTGTTTGTTGTTTATTTCAATAGGTGCTGGTTTTATCGGCTGTTCCTCGCTGCCTTGAGCTATGTCAAGGCCATCCTATCGGCTCCCGGGAATGTTTTTCAACTTTCAATCAAATCGCACAACATTGATGTATAAATTGAAATAAACAATTTAATTGTTTTATTCAATAAAATTGATTATTATTGCGAGACGAAATCAAGAGATTGCAGTCGTTACCTGGCAGAGTCGGGAGTCGTTTCATGAGCAGGCGTAAGGATTTTCGTCACGATAGCACCGCAGCGCCCCTGTGGCGGGCCGAGTTGATGCATTGGTTCGCCGTCTTGCTGCTGTTGCTCCTGTCGGGGTTGGCCTGGCGGCGTATCGATGCCGCCACGATCAGCAAGCTGAGTGTGTCCGCCATCGTGGTGACGCGCTGCAACGTCGTCGTGAACATCGTCAACGGCGCGCCGGTCGTTTCCAATACCTGCGGCGCCAGTCCGGCCGGCAGCGTCGATGGACGTGCCTCGGTGACCGTCAGCACGCGCGACCACCTGATCGAGGTGGACTACTGAGCCTGTACCGGCCAATTACGCCAGTCCTGCCAGCCCCGTCAGGCTGGTCGCCAGCACGGCCAGCAGGACCACCGCCCACGAGGGCAGCCTCAACCAGACCAGGGCGGCGAATGCCGCCAGCGCCACCAGCAGGTCCCGGGTGCCATGGATGGCGCTGGTCCAGACCGGATCATGGAGCGCCGCCAGCAGCAAGCCCACCACCGCCGCATTGACCCCTGCCAGCACGGCCTGCATGTGCCGGTTGCGGCGCACTTCATCCCAGAACGGCAACAAGCCCGCCACCAGCAGGAAGGAGGGCGCGAAGATGGCGGCCAGGCACAGCAGGCCTCCGGCCACGCCATTGGGCCAGTGCTGCATCACCACCCCGAGGTAGGCCGCCAGCGTGAACAGCGGGCCGGGAACGGCTTGCGCCGCGCCATAGCCGGCCAGGAAGACATCCTTGTCGACCCATCCGGACGGCACCAGCTCGGCTTGCAACAGAGGAAGCACCACATGGCCGCCGCCGAAGACCAGCGAGCCGACCCGGTAGAAGATGCTGCTTTCCTGTAGCCAGGGCTGCGGGAACAGCGCCGCCAGCGCGGGAATCCCGAGCAGCAGCAGGAAGAAGGCCGCCAGGCAGGCCAGGCCGGTGCGGCGACTCAATGTCAGCGGCAGATGCTCCATCCCGGCCGAGGGGGCTGCCGTGAGCAGGATGCGACCGGCCGCGCCCGCCACCAGGATCACGACCAATTGCACGAAGGGACCGTGCAACAGCACGGCGGCAGCGGCCGCCGCCAGCATGAAGATCTGGCGCGCCAGGCCTTTGCACAGGCTGGCCGCCATGCCCCACACGGCTTGCGCCACGATGGCCACGGCCACGATCTTCAGGCCGTGCACCACATCACCGGAGAGCCAGCGCGCATCTTTCAGCACCGACAGCGCCACCACCATCAGCAGCAGGGCCGAAGGCAGGGTGAAGCCCAGCCAGGCCGCCAGCGCCCCGCGATAACCGGCGCGGAAGATGCCGATGGCCATGCCGACCTGGCTGCTGGAGGGGCCGGGCAGGAACTGGCACATCGCCACCAGATCGGCATAGGCCTGTTCGGAAAGCCAGCGGCGGCGCGCCACGAATTCCTGGCGGAAATAGCCGATATGGGCGGCCGGGCCGCCGAAGGAGGTCAGGCCCAGCCTGAGGAAGACCAGGAACAATGGCCACAGGGAACGACCGGAAGAGGCAGGGGAGGGCGGGGTTTGCATGCGTTGGCTGGGCAGTGGCGAGGGTATGGCCGGGCTTGGCGTGGCGCTATCTTAAGAGTGGCCGCGATAAAAATGAAGCACCACGCCCCAGCGATTCCTGCGCGAAAACGGCCAGATCGCCCTTGATCTCCGGCAAGCCGTCCCGATTTGGGGGAATAGCGCCTGCGCAGTGCTAGAATGCAGGGCTATTTTTCAATCAACCTTTGGAGCCTTACGTGTTTATTTCCGACGCATACGCGCAAACGGCAGCAGCAGCCCCCGGCGGCATGCTGGGCAACCTGACCAGCTTCCTGCCCATCATCCTGATGTTCGTGGTGCTGTACTTCCTGATGATCCGTCCGCAAATGAAGCGCCAGAAAGAACAGAAAGCCATGATGGACGCCCTGGCCAAGGGCGACGAAGTGGTGACTTCCGGTGGCGTGCTGGGTCGCATCGTCAAGGTGAGCGATGCCTACATCACCATCGAAGTGTCGGAAGGCACCGAGATGATCGTGCAAAAGGGCGCCATCACCACGCTGCTGCCCAAGGGCACCATCAAGGGCCTGTAATCCGGGCTGACCGGGCCACAGGCCACAAGGTCAATGGGCGCATCGCTGATGCGCCCATGTTGTTAGGACCCCGGGCCATCCGGCCAGGGTTCTGAACAGGGCGGCAGGAGACTGTCCCCTTCCTGCAAGCAAGAAGCACAAGACCATGAATCGTTACTCTCTCTGGAAATACGTACTGATTGTCGTTGCCCTGCTGTTCGGCGTGATCTATACCGTCCCGAACTTCTTCGGTGAATCGCCCGCCGTGCAGATCAGCAGTGCCAAGTCGACCCTGAAGGTGGAGGCCGCCGTCGCCGGTCGCGTCGATCAGATCCTGAAACAAGGCAGTCTCGCCGCAGAGAGCGTGGCGTTCGACAGCAGTGGTGCCCAGCCGTCGGTGCGCGCCCGCTTCGCCACCACCGACATCCAGTTCAAGGCCAAGGCCCTGCTGGAACAGCAACTCAATACCGATCCCAGCGATCCGACCTATATCGTCGCCTTCAACCTGCTGCCCAATACGCCGCAATGGCTGCAGGCGCTGCATGCCTTCCCGATGTACCTGGGCCTGGACTTGCGCGGCGGCGTGCACTTCCTGATGCAGGTCGATATCAAGGCAGTCCTCAACAAGCGCCTGCAAGGCCTGCAAGCCAGCGTGCGCAGCCTGCTGCGTGACAAGAACATCCGCCACAGCGGCATCAACCGCAACGGCGACGCCATCGAGATTTCCTTCCGCGATGCCGACACCCGCGACAAGGCCCGCTCGGCCCTGGGCGAGCTGCAGGAACTGGTGCTCACCGATGCCGGCAGCGGCGACGACCTCAAGCTGGTCGGCACATTGCGTCCGGATGCCCTCAAGCAGACCCAGGAAGATGGCGTCAAGCAGAACATCAGCACCCTGTCTAAGCGCGTCAACGAGCTGGGCGTGGCCGAGCCGCTGATCCAGCGCCAGGGCGCCGACCGCATCGTGGTCGAGCTGCCGGGCGTGCAGGACGTCTCGCGCGCCAAGGACATCATCGGCCGTACCGCCACCCTGGAAGTGCGCATGGTCGACGAGAGCGTGGTGCGGGGTACCGAGGAAAGCTCGGCCATCCCGTTTGGCTCCGAACTGTTCAAGGTCGGCAAGAACGCCCCGGTGGTGCTCAACAAGGAGCCGGTGCTGACCGGCGACTACATCGCCAACGCCTCGGCCAGCTTCGATGAAAACCACCAGCCCGCCGTCAGCATCGACTTGAACGGCGACGGTGGTCGCAAGATGCGCGAAGCCACTCGCGACAAGGTCGGCAAGGCCATGGCTATCGTCCTGTTCGAAAAGGGCAAGGGCGAAGTCCTGACCGTGGCCACCATCCGCTCCGAACTGGGTTCGCGCTTCCAGATCACCGGCATGGGTTCGCCCGAGGCTGCCGGCGACCTGGCACTGCTGCTGCGCGCCGGTTCCCTGGCCGCGCCCATGGACATCATCGAGGAACGCACCATCGGCCCGCAACTGGGTGCCGACAACATCAAGAAGGGCTTCGATTCGGTGCTCTACGGCTTCCTGGCGATGACCGTCTTCATGGTGATCTACTACCAGCTGTTCGGCTTCTTCAGCGCCCTGGCGCTGTCGGTGAACGTGCTGCTGCTGGTGGCCCTGCTGTCCACGCTGCAGGTCACGCTGACCCTGCCGGGTATTGCCGCCATCGCCCTGGCGCTGGGCATGGCCATTGACTCCAACGTGCTGATCAACGAGCGCATCCGCGAGGAACTGCGCGCCGGCAATTCGCCGCAGGCAGCCATCGCGGCCGGCTTCGACCGCGCCTGGGCCACCATCCTGGACTCCAACGTGACCACCCTGATCGCCGGCCTGGCGCTGCTGATCTTCGGTTCGGGCGCCATCCGCGGCTTCGCCGTGGTGCACTGCCTGGGTATCCTGACCTCGATGTTCTCGGCCGTGTTCTTCTCGCGTGGCGTGGTCAACCTCTGGTATGGCCGCAAGAAGCGTCTGTCCGGCCTGGCCATCGGCCAGATCTGGAAGCCCGCCGGTGAGACGCTCACCACCTCGGGCAAGGCCTCTGCCAAGCGCGACGCCAAGTAAGCCTCATCAACGTACAGCACAGCCAGTTTCAAGCCGGACCGCGCAACCAGTTGCGCGGCCGGCACCGAAAGGATAGCGATGGAATTTTTCCGCATCAAAAAAGACATTCCCTTCATGCGTCATGCCCTGATCTTCAATGCGATCTCGGCACTGACCTTCGTGGCAGCGGTGTTCTTCCTGTTCACCAAGGGCCTGCACTTCTCCATCGAATTCACCGGCGGCACGGTCATGGAAATGGCCTACAGCAAGCCGGCCGACCTGGAGAAGATCCGCAAGTCCATTGAAGGCCTGGGTTACCGCGATACCCTGGTGCAAAGCTTCGGCACGGCCCAGGACGTGATGATCCGCCTGCCGGCGCAGCATGGCGTGAACGCCAGCCAGCAGAGCGAGAAGGTGACCGAGGCCTTGAAGGCCGATGATCCCGAGGTGCGCCTGCAGCGCGTGGAATTCGTCGGTCCCCAGGTCGGTGACGAGCTGGCCCACGATGGCCTGCTGGCGCTGGGCATGGTGATATTGGGCATCGTGATCTACCTGGCCTTCCGCTTCGAATGGAAATTCTCGGTGGCGGCAGTGATCGCCAACCTGCACGACATCATCATCATCCTGGGCTTCTTCGCCTTCTTCCAGTGGGAGTTCTCGCTCACCGTGCTGGCCGCCATCCTGGCCGTGCTGGGCTACTCGGTGAACGAATCGGTGGTGGTCTTCGACCGGGTGCGCGAAGCCTTCCGTGATCGTCGCTTCGGCAAGCTCTCCACGCCGGAAGTGCTGAACCACGCCATCACCAGCACCATGTCGCGTACCGTCATCACCCACGGCAGCACCGAAATGATGGTGCTGGCGATGTTCTTCTTCGGTGGCCCGACGCTGCACTACTTCGCGCTGGCGCTGACCATCGGTATCCTGTTCGGTATCTATTCGTCGGTGTTCGTCGCCGCCGCCCTGGCCATGTGGCTGGGTGTGAAGCGCGAAGACCTGATCAAGCCGGTCAAGGTCAAGGACGAGAACGGCGGCGCGGTGGTCTGATCCCCGCTGGTCGATCGTTCCAGGATGAGGGCTGCAGCGTTCGCGCTGCGGCCCTTTTTCATGAGAGGCCCGCAAACGCGGGATAATGCGGCTTTCATTGCCGATCGCATCATCGCATCCCAGATTGACCCATGAGCACCACGACCATCACCACCGACTTGCACGACATCGACTATGACCGCCGCTTCGGTGGCGTCGCCCGCCTCTATGGCGCCCAGGCACTGCAACGCTTCGCCCGGGCGCGGGTATGCGTGGTGGGCGTGGGCGGGGTCGGTTCGTGGATCGTGGAAGCGCTGGCGCGCAGCGCCATCGGCCACCTGACCCTGATCGACCTGGACAACCTGGCCGAATCCAACGTCAACCGCCAGATCCACGCCCTGAGCACCACCCTGGGCCAGGCCAAGGTCACGGCCCTGCACGAGCGCATCCGCCAGATCAACCCGACCTGCGTGGTCACCGAGGTGGAAGACTTCGTTGATCCCGAGAACGTCGAGCAGATGCTGGGAGGAGGGCGCTTCGACTACGTGATCGATGCCATCGACAACGTCCCGGCCAAGGTGGCGATGATCGCCTGGTGTCGCCAGCATGGCATGCCGATGGTGACCATCGGCAGCGCCGGCGGACAGATCGACCCCACCATGATCGAGATCCGCGACCTCTGCCGCACCGAGCAGGAGCCGCTCCTGGCCAAGGTACGCAAGCGCCTGCGCTCGCAGCATGGCTTCCCGCGCGGGACCAAGAACAAGTTCCACATCGATGCGGTGTTCTCGACCGAGCCCTTGCGCTTTCCCGAGCTGGCCGAAGGTGAAGCCTGTGTCATCGCACCGGGTGAGGATCTGGATGTGGGCGAGGATGCGGCCGATGTTGCCCAGGCCGGCGTCACCGGCCTGAACTGTGCCGGCTTCGGCTCGGCCATGGTGGTCACGGCCAGCTTCGGCCTGGTGGCCGCCGCCCATGTCCTGAAGAAACTGGCCCAGCTGGACTGAGCCGTTACGGCGGACGCGCTCAGTGGCCGCCGCCCTCATCGACTTCCACCTGCATCTGCGCCTCGCCTTCATGGCGATGGGCTGACACGCACAGCAGCACGCTGGCCGTCACCAGCAACATGGCGACGACCTCCAGCAGGGTCGGCCAGCGCTGCTCCCACAAGAAGCCATAGAGCAGCGCGAAGAGGGTTTCGAAGAGGATCATCTGGCCGATCATGGTCAGTGGCAGCAGGCGGCTGGCCTTGTTCCAGCAGGCATTGCCGAACAGCGAGGCGAAGATCGCCACACCCGCCGAGACGGCGGTAAAACGCATCCACTCCGGCCCATCATGCGGGGTCAGCATCACCGTGAAGGCCGGCACGGCAATGAACAGCGACAGCAGGCCGGTCACTACGCCAATGAGCAGGTTCCAGTCATGGGCCGAGATGGCATGCAGACGCGCCAGCCAGTGGCTGTTGCCCACCGCGTAGGTAGTCCAGGAGATCAGCGCCGCCAGCGCGCAGAAGAATCCGATCAGCTTTTGCGTACCGTCGCCGCTGCTACTGCCGGCGGCCAGTGATTGCCACGCTACGCAGGCGATACCGGCCAACCCCAATGCCAGCGACGGCGCCAGCCGCGCAATCGGCACGGCGCCCTTGCCACGACTGCCGATGATGGTCACCGCCACCGGCAGGAAACCGATCACCAGCGAGGTCATGGCCATGCCACCCAGTTGCACCGCGCTGGCCAGGAAGACGTAATAGACCACGTTGCCCAGAAGGCTCAGCCACACCAGCGCACGCCATTGCGCCGCTCCCAGTTGCGCCAGCAGCTTGCGGGCACGCGGCGCGATCAGGATGGCGGCGAAGAGGCCATAGGCCAGGTAGCGCCCGGCCGACAGCTGCCAGGGTGAGAATTCGCGGGTCAGCTCGGGCGCCAGGAAGACCAGCCCCCAGGCCGCACCCGCGAGCGCGCCGTAGAGGATGCCTTGCAGGATCGTGTTGGAACTCATTGATAACGCCATGCCTTGTTCGTGGAAGGCTGGCAGTATGCCGGAGGATGGCGGGAAAGGCTTGGCCGGGACTACCGAAATCTTGTTCCGGGCTACCGTGCTGCCTGTGCATGCGAGGGGTTGGCGCAAAAAAAACACGCCGGACGAGGCCGGCGTGTTTTGCTACTGCCTGACGACTGTCGATCAGATCACGGTGCCGAACAGGCCCGCGCCGACGAAGGCCAGGGCGACCACGCCGATGCCCATGGACAGGTAGGCCAGCAGTGCCACGCCGGTGATGATGGTAGCCGAGGCCAGCACGATGGCGACCTGCAGCATGCCGGCGGCCATTTCCATCTTCTCGTACTTCTCCATGTAGGCATGGGCCTCATGCTCGGCTTCGCGCGCCTTGTGGGAGAGTTCCTTCTTGCCTTCGCCGCTCTTCTCGTCGCTGTCGTAGTGGGCGATGGCGTCATCCAGCTTGGCGATGGCGGCCGTGACCCGTTCATCCTTGGGATTGCCCAGCAGGCTCAGCTGCGTCTTGGCCAGTTGCGCCGCATTGCCGCGCACCGACTTGGCCTGGAAGAAGGACCACAGATTGGCCGCTTCCTGATGCTTGAGAATGACCTCGGTCTGGTAGGACTTGGACATGGTTTCGGTGATCGCCAGCACCAGCGCCAGGATGGCGATGAGCAGGGCAAGCTTCTTGTTGCCAGAGGCATGGGCGTGCTCGGCGTGTTCCAGATCTTCGGTGGCTTCCGTCATGGTGCTTTTTTGTAATGTGGAGGGAATGGGGCCGCCCGACAGACGGGCGGCGTCTCCACAACGATCCAGATCGAGATCGGTTGACCTGGCCGGAGCACTGGCTCGTGTTTTTTCCGGGCAACAGGAGGCCGTCGCTAGCGCGGCCGGCGCAGCGCCCGCACCTTGCCGCTGCTGCCGCCGCCGGCATAGAAGAGGCTGCCACCGTCCGATTCCAGGCCGCTGATCATGATGCCGTCCGGCATCTTCCACTGTGCCAGCACTGCACCGCTGGCAGGATCGATCTGTCGCAGCTCGCTCTGCTCGCCTTCCCAGGTGGCATGCCAGAGCTGGTCGTCGACCCAGGTCACGCCGGTGACGAAGCGGTCCGAGGCGATGGTGTGCAGGATGGCCCCGGTGGCCGGATCGATGCGATGGATCTTGCGATCGCGATACTGGCCGACCCACAGGCTGCCTTCGGCCCAGGTCAGGCCGGAATTGCTGCCCTGGGCGCCCTGGCCGGGGGCGGGGATGCTGGACACCACGGCGCCGGTGGCCGGGTCGATCTTGTCGATGCGCTGCTCGGCGATCTGGTAGAGCCAGGTGCCGTCGAAGGCGGTGCCGGCATCGCAGGCCCGTTCCAGGGTGCGCGCCGACTGGCCGCTGGCCGGATCGATGGCGATCAGTTGCTGGCCGGTGGCGGCCCACACCTGTTGGCCATCCCAGCTCACGCCATGGATCGGGGGCGTGCCGGGGAAGGGGCCGAATTCGCGCAGGATCTCGGCCTGGCCGGTCGTCTGCCTGGTGCTGCTCTTGTCCTTGCCTTGTTCGTTGATGTCCATTGTCGCTCCTTGTGGTGAGGGTAGGGCGCAGTCCCGTGGGTGGGCTTGCGGTAAGGACACTCTAGGGCAAGGCCAGCGCCACCGGGAGTAACAAGATTGTCGTGAATCCGGCCAGCGGCGGGGCCAGCCAGCGGCGGGCGCGGGCACGGCCGATGGCGCGCACCTGGCCGCAGCCTTCCAGTTCGGCCAGGGCGCGCTGCACGGTGCGCTGGCTGGCCTGCAACGCCAGCGCCAGCGCCGAGGTCGACCAGGCGGCGCCATCGGCCAAGAGGGCCAGCAATTGCGCCTGTTCCCCCGCCAGGGGCGGCATCAGCAGCGCCACCTCGCCCTCCTCGGGCGCGCGCAGGACAAAGCCGTCGGCACTGGCCTCGATACAGGCGAGGCCCTGGGCCAGCCGGCGCAACCGGCCGATTTCGACCCGCAGGCGGGCGCGGTGGGTCTCGTCGGGATTGCGCAGGCGGAAGGCCGCCTCGATCAGGCGTTCGCGCGAGGCGTCGCCGGGCCAGGCCTCGGCCAGCGTGCGCGCCAGTGCGAAGAGCACCGGGCGCCGCGCCAGCGGCAGCCGCTGCGCCCCCCTGGCCAGCATGCGGCGGCAACCATCGACCACCAGCACCGGGGCATGCAGCAAGGCGGCCACCTGCTCCACGCCCAGCACTTCGTCGCCCTCCGGCCGGACGCGGCGGGCGGCGGGACGCTGCAGGGCCAGCGCCGCCTCCTCCACCTCGGCCAGCAGTGCCGGGATAGCGGCTGTCACCGCTGCCGAACGGGCGCTGGCGAAGGCCGCTCTGGCCGCGTCGATGTCGAGGAGTCGCAGCCTCAGTTCGGCCTGCAGCAGCGTGGCCAGCGCCGCATGCGCAGGGGGCAGCGGCTGTCCGGCCAGGGGCGCCAGCATGGCCGCGGCCTCCTGCAGGCGTCCCAGCAGCAACAGGCGGCGCGCCGCCACTAGGCGGGCCTGGTGGGTGTTGGCGTGATCGGCATGCGTTTGCAGCGTGGACAGGGCCAGTTCCAGTGGGCGGGTGGGCGCCGCCACGTCGCGTTCGGCCAGCGCCACTTCGGCCTCGGCCACGATACAGCGGGCGCGCGACAGCGGTTCGCGGGAACCGAAAGCCCGCGCAGCACGCCGAAGCAGTTCTCGCGCACGCGGGTAGTCGCCCAATTGCGCCATGGCGATGCCGCGCAAGGCCAGCGCAGACGCATCCTCGCGCAGCGCCACCCGCTTGAGGGCGCCCAGGGGATCGCCGGTGGCCAGGGCACGGGCGGCAGCGGAGATGAGCGAATCCATGGCAGGCAGCATACACTGCCCGTTGGACAGGGCAGGTGGCGGGATTGGAAACGCCAACCGGATCAATAGTAAATGACAATCAACAAACGTGTTTTAATCAATTACATTAATGCTTCATATTGATTGACCGGGACGCGAATCCTGCTCAGGCAAGCCGACGTCATCACGGCGTCGCATTGCCTGACCAGTATCTCGTTGAAACAACCCGGCCGCGCGCAGCCCTCACCGCTTACCCCGGTGGTGCGACGTGGCCACCGGAACATGCCCGTTTCCCGGTCCGGGCATGAAGACTCGATGGGTCGATGATAAGGAGAAGATAGCAATGTCGAACGAAGCCAAGTGCCCCTTCAACCACAGTGCCGGCGGTGGCACCAGCAACCGTGAATGGTGGCCCAAGCAATTGCGCCTGGACCTGCTGTCCCAGCATTCGTCCAAGTCCAATCCGATGGGCGAGCAATTCAACTACGCAGAAGCCTTCAAGAGCCTGGACCTGGCCGCCGTCAAGGCCGACCTGGCCAAGCTGATGACCGATTCCCAGGACTGGTGGCCGGCCGACTTCGGCCACTATGGTCCGCTGTTCATCCGCATGTCCTGGCACAGCGCCGGTACCTACCGCATCGCCGATGGCCGCGGCGGTGCCGGTCGCGGCCAGCAGCGTTTCGCTCCGCTCAACAGTTGGCCCGACAACGTCAACCTGGACAAGGCGCGCCGCCTGCTGTGGCCGGTCAAGCAAAAGTATGGCAACAAGATCTCCTGGGCCGACCTGCTGATCCTGACCGGCAACGTGGCACTGGAAACCATGGGCTTCAAGACCTTCGGTTTCGCTGGTGGCCGTGAAGACGTATGGGAACCGGACCAGGACGTGTACTGGGGTACCGAGACCACCTGGCTGGGTGGCGATGACCGCTATGGCAAGGGTAACGGCCAGAAGCCGGCCGGTCGCAACCTGGAGAACCCGCTGGCCGCCGTGCAGATGGGCCTGATCTACGTGAACCCGGAAGGCCCGGAAGGCGTTCCCGACCCCTTGGCTGCAGCGCACGACATCCGCGAAACCTTCGCCCGCATGGCCATGGATGACGAAGAGACCGTGGCCCTGATCGCCGGTGGTCATACCTTCGGCAAGGCCCACGGTGCAGGTGATGCCAAGCATGTGGGGAGTGAACCGGAAGGCAGCGACCTGGAAAACCAGGGCCTGGGCTGGAAGAGCAGCTTCGCCAGTGGTGCTGGTGGCGACGCCATCAGCTCCGGCCTGGAAGTGACCTGGACCCAGACTCCGGCACAGTGGAGCAATTACTTCTTCGAGAACCTGTTCAAGTACGAATGGGAACTGACCAAGAGCCCGGCCGGTGCCCACCAGTGGGTGGCCAAGGATGCTGATGCCGTGATTCCGCATGCCTTCGGCGGCGCACCGCAGCGGCCGACCATGCTGACCACCGACCTGTCGCTGCGCGTCGATCCGGAGTACGAAAAGATTTCGCGCCGCTTCCTGGAAAACCCCGACCAGTTTGCCGAGGTCTTCGCCCGCGTCTGGTTCAAGCTGACTCACCGCGACCTGGGTCCGCGTTCGCGCTACCTCGGCCCGGAAGTGCCTGCTGAAGAACTGATCTGGCAGGACCCGCTGCCCAAGGCCGACGTGCCCGCGCTGGATGCCGCTGACGTGAGCGCGTTGAAGGCCAAGGTACTGGCATCGGGACTGACCGTCTCCGAACTGGTTTCGACCGCCTGGGCGTCGGCCTCCACCTTCCGTGGTGGCGACAAGCGCGGTGGCGCCAACGGTGCGCGCATCCGCCTGGCACCGCAAAAGGATTGGGCGGCCAACCAGCCGGCTCAACTGGCCAAGGTCTTGCAGACCCTGGAGGGCATCCAGTCGGCCTTCAACCAAGGCGGCAAGAAGGTCTCGCTGGCCGATCTGATCGTGCTGGCCGGTAGTGCCGCCGTCGAGAAGGCCGCCCAGGATGCCGGCGTGGCTGTGGCCGTGCCGTTCAGCAGCGGTCGTGTCGACGCGTCGCTGGAGCAGACCGACGTAGCGTCCTTCGAACCGCTGGAGCCGGTGGCCGACGGCTTCCGCAACTTCCAGAAGCAGCGCTTTGCGGTGCGCGGTGAAGACCTGTTGATCGACAAGGCCCAGCAACTGACCCTGACCGCACCGGAAATGACGGTGCTCATCGGCGGCCTGCGCGTGCTCGGCAACAACGTCGGCCAGGATCAGCGCGGTGTGCTCACCAGCCGTCCGGGCGTGCTCTCCAACGACTTCTTCGTCAACCTGCTGGATATGGCGACCGAATGGAAGTCCACCTCGCCGGCACAGGAAGAGTTCGAAGGCCGTGACCGCAAGAGCGGCGCCGTCAAGTGGACCGGTAGCCGCGTCGACCTGGTGTTCGGCTCCAATGCCGTGCTGCGTGCCCTGGCCGAAGTCTATGCCAGCGCCGACGCCAAGGAAAAGTTCGTCAGGGACTTCGTGGCGGCCTGGGTCAAGGTGATGGAGCTGGATCGCTACGACCTGAAGAAGTAAAGGCCCGATGGCTGCCTTCACCGGCAGCCGCGGTGCAGGAGACGGCGGGCCGCAGGGTCCGCCGTTTTTTTTCGCCTGCCGTCGATGTCATGGAGATGTCACGGCGCCGCCCGCTGCAGGGGCTATAGTGCCGGCTGGATTTTCCTTCATGAACGAGGCGCGCGATGGCCCTGAGCCTGGACGACATCACCCTGCTGTTCGCACGGCACGGCCATACCCAATACACCGGCGAGCCGGTCACGCAACTGGAGCACGCGCTGCAGACCGCGCTGCTGGCCGAGCAGGAGGGCGCGGGCGCCAGCCTGATCGCCGCCAGCCTCCTGCATGACCTGGGCCATCTGCTGGAAGACCTGGGCGACACGCCCACCCTGTCGGGCGTCGACGACCTGCACCAATACCGCGTCCTGCCTTTCCTGCGCGCCCTGTTCGACGAGGACGTGCTGGCGCCCATCGCCCTGCATGTGGATGCCAAGCGCTACCTGTGCGCCACCGACACCGCTTACTTCGCCGCCTTGTCGGCCGATTCGGTGCGCAGCCTGGCCTTGCAGGGCGGGATCTTCGATGCGCAACAGGCCGCGGCCTTCATCGAACGCCCCTACGCGCAGGATGCCGTGCGCCTGCGCCGCTGGGACGACCGTGCCAAGACGGCCGCACTGGCGACGCCCGACTATGCGTATTTTTCACGGTATGTCGTGCAGAGCCTGCGCGGTGAGCAGCGCGAGCGCGTGGATCAGCCCTGATCGTTCTTGCGGTCGTTTTTACGATAGGCCGCCGGCGTGGTGCCGCGCAGTTTGCGCATGGCGTGCGTCATGACGCTCTGGTCGGCATAGCCGCAGCGTTGCGCCACCACGGCCAGCGGCAGGGTGCTGGTGCGCAGCAGCTGGCAGGCTTGCGTCATGCGAATCTCGGCCAGCCAGGCACGGGGCGAGCTCTGCAGTTCCTGCTGGAACCAGGCGTGCAGCCGGCCGGGGCTGATGGCGGCGGTGGCCGCCATGTCCGCCACGGTCCAGGGATGGTCCAGGCGGGCTTGCACCTGCGCCATCATCCGGTGCAGGCGCGAGCCGGTGCGGGGCGGGCGCAGCGACAAGGCATCCAGCAGCAGCGGCACCCAGTGTTGCAGCGGCGCCGTGTGTCCTGCGGCCAGGGTCATGGCCATGAATTCGACCAGCTTGGTCGCCGCCGGGGAGACCGGCAGGAAGGGGCGATGCGCCAGCCATTCCAGTTGCGGTTCGCTCATCGTCGCTGGCGCCAGATCCAGCACCAGCGAGCGATTGTCGCCACCGGCGCAGGTGGCGTGGCGCATGCCGGGTTCGACGAAGGCACCCGTGACCGCATCGGCGCAGCCCTGGCGACCGCCGATATCGAGCTCCAGCCGCCCCGACAGGGGCAGCACCAGCTGCGGAAAATCATGCTGGTGTGCCAGTGATTCGTCGCGATAGCTGCGCAGGTGGAGTTGGGTGGTCACGGTCGATACCATTCTTGCGGCGCGGCGCCCCGGTTGGGTGCGCCGCTTGCTGCCCGGCTTACTGCATGTGCCAGCCGTGGCTGACCACCACCGACTGGCCGGTCAGCGCATTGGTGGGGAAGGCCGCCAGGAAGACCGCGGTCTGGGCCACGTCCTGGGTGGTGGTGAATTCACCGTCGACGGTGTCCTTGAGCATGATCTTCTTGATGACTTCCTCTTCGCTGATGCCGAACTCCTTGGCCTGCTCGGGGATCTGCTTTTCCACCAGCGGCGTGCGTACGAAGCCAGGACAGATGACATTGGTGCGGATCTTGTCCTTGGCACCTTCCTTGGCCACCGTCTTGGCCAGGCCCAGCAAGCCGTGCTTGGCGGTCACGTAGGGCGCCTTCAGCGGCGAGGCCAGGTGCGAGTGCACCGAGCCCATGTAGATGATGGAGCCGCCACGACCCTGCTTGATCATCGCCTTCATGGCCGCGCGCGTGGTCAGGAAGGCGCCGTCCAGGTGGATCGCCAGCATCTTGCGCCAGTTCTCCAGCGACAGCTCGGCCACCGGGCTGATGATCTGGATGCCGGCGTTGCTGATCATGATGTCCAGGCCGCCATAGGTATTGACCGCATCGGCCACGCCCTTGTCCACCTGGGTTTCGTCGGTCACGTTCATGGCCACGGCCATGGCGGTGCCGCCGGACCTGGCGATTTCCTCGGCGGTGGCCTTGGCTGCGTCCAGCGCCAGGTCGGCGATGACGACCTTGGCGCCCTGCTTGGCGTATTCGACCGCGATTTCCTTGCCGATGCCGCTGGCCGAACCGGT
This sequence comes from Herbaspirillum sp. NPDC087042, assembly GCF_044745245.1. Taxonomy (NCBI): domain Bacteria; kingdom Pseudomonadati; phylum Pseudomonadota; class Betaproteobacteria; order Burkholderiales; family Oxalobacteraceae; genus Herbaspirillum; species Herbaspirillum sp. NPDC087042. Next base: position 58,880 of record NZ_JBIUZW010000008.1, read on the forward strand.
GATGAGGGCGACTTTATCCTTGAGTAACATGGCTTTCCTTTATGTTTCGAGTTGACGGACATTGCAAAGCTTGACCGGCCTCGCCGCTTGCGCCTGCCGGTTGGCGGGCGCGCAGCGGGCCGGTCTTCAATCCATGGATTCGATGGACGGCGCATCGAAAGATTCCTCGGGCCCAGCGGCCCATTTCCTTGTACTCGTGCAGCACCACCGTCCCGATACGGGTGTCTCCGGGGCTGCTTTTTGACTGCCTCTGGCGGTTTCCATGCCTGCCTGTCACGCCATTGTAACGCTGCATCACGCAGTTGTTGCTGCACCGCCAAAGACAGATCAATCGTCATGTGGCTGAAACAATCGCTAGTTAGTCTGTGCAGCGTTATCCCGGGGACATTGGCCGTTTCTCGAAGTGTGTTGAACAAAAAATCGTCTTGTTTCGGAAACGGCGCTGTTTAGAAGGGGAGTGGCTTGGAGCTCGGTGTGAAGCCCGGCAGTTTCAGGGGGGCAGCAATCGCCGATTTTCATCCATCTTCTTCACTTATCACCATAAAGGACCATGCATGAGACTGCTTACCATTCCTGCCGATGCCAATCCGAGTTTTTCCAAGCTGAGCTTGAGTCTCGCGACCACTCCGGAAGAAGTGCGTGAAGTGCAGCGCCTGCGCTACAAAGTCTTCATCGAAGCCATGAACCTGTCGGCCCTGGCCAATCCGGAAGGTCTGGACAAGGACGAATTCGATGACTATTGCGACCACCTCATCGTACGCGACAGCAAGACCCTCTCCGTGGTCGGCACCTATCGCGTGCTGAGCCCGCACGGTGCGCGTCGCATGGGCAAGTTCTACTCGGAGCAGGAATTCGATCTCTCGCGCCTGGACAACATCCGTGGCGTCATCGCCGAAGCCGGCCGCGCCTGCATCCACCCCGACTACCGCAGCGGTGGCGTGATCATGATGCTGTGGGCCGGTCTGGCCGCCTACATGCGCAAGGAGCGCTGCGAATACCTGATGGGTTGCGCCAGCGTCAGCCTGGCCGATGGTGGCCACAATGCGGCAGCCCTGTACCACGCCTTCCGCGAAAAGAACCTGGCCCCGCCGGATTACCGCGTCACCCCGCACCTGCCGTTCCCGCTGGAGGACCGCGAAGCCGGCATCGAGCCGCAGATTCCGCCGCTGCTGCGCGGCTACCTGCGCAGCGGTGCCTGGGTCTGCGGCGAACCGGCCTGGGATCCTGATTTCCACTCGGCGGACTTCTTCCTGCTGCTGCCGCTCTCCAAGCTCGACAGCCGCTACGCCCGCCACTATCTCAAGGACACGAGGGCCGCATGAAGCCACGCGAACAGTTCATGGACAAGGCCCAGGGGCTGTTCGCCGGCCTGGGTTCCCAACACGATCAGGATGCCGAGCAGGGTGAGGACGAGGCGCGGCGCGATCCGCTGCGCTTCCGTACCATCTGGATCTCCGACATCCACCTGGGTACCACCGGTTGCCAGGCCGAGCGCCTGCTGGAGTTCCTGCGGGCCACCGAGTCCGATACGCTCTACCTGGTGGGCGACATCATCGACGGCTGGCAACTCAAGCGTCGCTGGTACTGGGACCAGAGCCACAACAACGTGGTGCAGACCGTCCTGAAGAAAGCCAAGAAGGGCACCAACGTGGTCTTCGTGCCGGGCAACCACGACGAAGTGATCCGCCAGTTCATCGACCTCGACTTCGGCGGCATCAAGATCCGTGACGAACTGGTGCACGTCACCGCCGATGGCCGTCGCATGCTGGTGCTGCACGGTGACCGCTTCGACGGCGTCATCGCCTGCGCCAAGTGGCTGGCCTACGTGGGCGACTCGCTCTACACCATGATCCTCAAGTTCAACCAGTGGTTCAACAGCTGGCGCGCGCGTGCCGGCCTGCCTTACTGGTCGCTCTCGCAATACCTGAAATCCAAGGTCAAGAACGCGGTGAGCTACATCACCTCCTTCGAGGATGCGCTGGCCGACGAGGCGCGCAAGCGGGGCCTGGATGGCGTCATCTGCGGCCACATCCACAAGGCCGAGATCCGCGACATCGGCGGCGTGACCTACTGCAACGATGGCGACTGGGTGGAAAGCCTGTCGGCGCTGGTGGAAGATCCCAGCGGCGAGCTGCGCCTGGTGTCGTGGCAGGAGATCATGCAGTTGAAGCGCGCCGCCAAGGAAGCCCGGCACGCCGCCCGTGACCTGGTGCCGGCCTGAGGCCGTGGCCGGACTGAAAAAGATTGATACCGTTTTTATCGCTTATACGATTTATGCGCATTGCCATCATCAGCGACGCGGGTGAGCCGCAAGTCAACGGCGTGGTCAACACGCTGCGTTCCACGGTGCGTTGCCTGCGTGCACTGGGACACGAAGTACTGCTGTTGTCGCCGCGCGATTTTCGCACCTTCGCCTGCCCGACCTATCCCGAGATCCGGCTGGCCTACCAGCCCTATGCGCGCATCGAATCGGCGCTGGAGAGTTTCCAGCCCGACTGCATCCACATCGCCACCGAAGGCCCGATGGGCCTGGCGGCGCGCCGCTATTGCCTGCGCCACAAGCTCGGCTTCACCACCGCCTACCACACCCGCTTCCCGGAATACCTGGCCGCGCGCAAGCTCTTGCCCAAGGCCATCACCTACCGCTTGCTGCGCTGGTTCCATGGTCGCTCCGAAGCCATCATGGTGCCGACCCCGGCCATGAAGCTGGCGCTGGAGGAGCAGGGCTTCCGCAACGTGGTGCTGTGGGGGCGCGGCGTCGACACCGCACATTTCCACCCGGCCGTGGAAGACCATGCCTGCATCGAGCGCCCCCTGTTCCTGTATGTGGGACGGGTGGCGGTGGAAAAGAACATCGAAGCCTTCCTCAAGCTGGATCTGCCCGGCACCAAGTGGGTGGTGGGCGACGGCCCGCAACTGGAAGAGCTGATGCAGCGCTATCCCCAGGTGCGCTTCCTGGGGGCCAAGGGGCATGACGAATTGCCGGCCTACTACAATTGTGCCGATGTCTTCGTCTTCCCCAGCAAGACCGATACCTTCGGCCTGGTGCTGCTGGAGGCCATGGCCTGCGGCGTCCCGGTGGCGGCCTATCCGGTCGAGGGACCGATCGATGTGGTGGCCGATGGCGTCTCGGGCGTGCTCAGCCAGGACCTGAAGCAGGCTTGCCTGCAGGCACTCACGCTGGACAAGCAAGCCGTCTACGCCCATGCGCGTAGTCGCTCCTGGGAATCGGCCACCCAGCAATTCCTGCAGCATCTGCACCTGGCGCATCAGGTGGTGCCGGAGAAGGTCGCTGCGATCAAGCCAGCACCTGAGTCGCACTAGCCACTCGTTTTTCACGTCCACGCGCAAAAGCGGTGATGCCCTACAGCATCACCGCTTTTGCGCTTGATGCCTGCCAGTCTTTCCCGTGTTCATTTCTACGGTCCCGTCGGGGACCCTATTTCGTCACCACGCGTACCGATTGCTTATGTTCGGCTTGCTAGTGGAACGGAATTTGCTAAAACTCAAAAGTTGCTTTTGACATTGGATTTACAGTTACGTAAGCGCCGGGGGGCGTCATTGCCACCGGTCATCGCGCCGTGGCAGTTTCTGCAAGACCAATCAAAGGGGGACGATGATGGGACAGTTGCTTGCCAATTTGAAACTCGGACAGAAGTTTGCCTTGCTGGGTTTGCTGGGGCTTATCCTGTTCGGTGTACCGACGATCTTGTTCGTCAGCAATGCCGAACGCGTGATCACCTTCAAGAAGCAGGAAATCGCGGGCGTGGAGCCGGTACGCCGCCTCTTGCGCAGCGTGCAGCTGATGCAGCAGCATCGCGGCATGGCCAATGTCATGCTCAGCGGTGCAACCGACGTGGCCACCGCGCGCGAGGGCAAGGCACGCGAAGTGGACCAGGCCTTGCAGGCCCTGGGCGAGAGCCTGGCCTCCCTGCAGCAGGATGATCCCCGCGCCATCGAGCTGCTCAAGACCCAGCAGGCGGCCTGGATCAAGGTACGCGATGCCGTCGCCGCGCGCTCCCTGGGGGCCGCGGACAGCTTCGCGGCCCATGGCGCAGTCATCGCAGCCCTGTTCGATCTCAATGAGCGCCTGCTCGACCATTACCACTACACCATCGATCCCGATTTCGACAGCGCCCAGCTGATCAATGCCGCCTTCATCGCCATGCCGGGGATGACCGAGGACCTGGGCCGCGCCCGCGCGCGGGGTGCCGCCCTGTTGCTGAAGAAGGAGATCCGGCGCGAGGACCGGCTGGAGCTGGTCGCCATGCTGGAGCGTGCCAGGGAACGCCTGGATGCCGCCCGCAAGTCCTTTGCCAAGGGCGTGGCCGCCAATGCCGCCATCGGCGCCGCGCTGGCGTCCAGCTTCGACAATGCCAACCGGCTGGGCAACGAGGCCATCAAGCTGGCCCGCGAGCAGGTCTTGCTGCCGCAGGAGCTGAGTTTCCCCTCGGACGTCTATTTCAAGCAATTCACGGCTGCCATCGATGAACAGTTCAAGGCCATCGGCCAGGCCACCGAAGTCCTGGCGGCGCAGCTGGAGCAGCAGAACGCAGCCCTGCGCCGCCAGCAACTCACGGTGCTTGGCAGCATCCTCCTGCTGGCCGTGCTGGTGGCCTGGCTGGGCGTGCTGATCACGCGCTCGGTGACCCGCCCCATCCTGGCGTCGGCCGACATGGCCCGGCGCGTGGCCAACTACGACCTGACCGTGCGCAGCCCCGTCCAGGGCCGCGACGAGTCGGCGCAACTGCTGGGCTCGCTCAATGCCATGACGGGGAGCCTGGGCGGCATCGTGGGCAATGTGCGTACCAGCATCGAGGTGATCCAGCATGCCTCGCGTGAAATCGCCACTGGCAACTCCGACCTGTCGCGCCGTACCGAGTCGCAGGCCTCCAGCCTGGAGGAAACCGCCAGCGCCATGGAAGAGCTCACCTCGACCGTGCAACACAATGCCGAGAACGCCCGCCAGGCCGACCAGCTGGCGGGCTCCGCCTCGCGCCTGGCCGAGCGTGGCGGCGAGGTGGTCGGCAACGTGGTGCAGACGATGGTGCAGATCAAGGAAAGCTCGCGCCGCATCGTCGACATCATCAGCGTGATCGACGGCATTGCCTTCCAGACCAACATCCTGGCCCTCAACGCCGCCGTTGAAGCGGCCCGTGCCGGCGAGCAGGGGCGGGGCTTCGCGGTGGTGGCCACCGAGGTGCGTTCGCTGGCCCAGCGCAGCGCCAGCGCCGCCAAGGAGATCAAGCACCTCATCGGCGACTCGGTGGAGCGCGTCGATGCCGGTGGCAAGCTGGTCGATGAGGCCGGCCAGACCATGGGCGAGATCGTCACCTCGGTGCGCCAGGTGGCGGGCATCATGAGCGAGATCACCCATGCCAGCCATGAACAGAGCATGGGCATCGGCCAGATCAACGACGCCATCACCGAGATGGAGTCGATCACCCAGCAGAATGCCGCCCTGGTGGAGCAGGCGGCGGCCGCCGCCGAGAGCCTGCAGCAGCAGGCCGAGCGTCTGTGGGATGCGGTCAGCGTCTTCCGGACCGGTGAAGCAGGGCCGGCGATGGTGTCGGGCAGGATAGCGGGAGGCGCACCGATGCTGGCGCTGGCGCCTGGCTGAGCGAGGAAGATTCATTAGTTTTCGCGATGATTGGCCTGCCCCGGAAGGGCCGACCGCAACGCCCCAATTCGGGGCGTTGCGGTCGGCTTTTTGACGTTTTTTCAACTATGCAAAACAAACATATGGGCATGCCCACAAAGCATTGGCTTGCCTGTGCTCCGCTCTTCTAAGATGCGCCACGCCGGTACGAGCGTGAAGATGGCGCAGTACGGTGGCATGTCGACACGAGCAGCCGGGGGCTGGCGAGTCGGCAGGCACCCAAAATCAATAACAAAAAACTAACAAAAAAGACCTCGTTGCGGCGCCCGGTTTCCGGTCGCTGCGCGTGGTGCTTGCCCCTTGCGTCGCGCCGGGGAGGTATCACGGGCAGCACGAGCAGCAGGCATGAATCATGCTGAAGGACTGCCACGAGGGAAATACCTGGAGCGCGCGCCGGTGATCTGCACTGCCGGCCGATGTCAGCATCACACAGTCGTTGTTAGAGGGAAGAGCACATCCATGATTCAACATCTCAAGATCGGCAGCCGCCTGGCACTGGGCTTCTGCCTCATTCTGCTGCTGGCCACCGCGATCCTGCTGATCGGCCTGTGGCGGATGGCAGAGCTGGAGTCCAGCAGTGAATACGTGATCGACAAGAAGGTCGCCGCCATGACCACCGCCATGAACATGCGCGAGGCCGGCAGCGAGCTGGCGCTGGCGCTGCGCAAGGTGGTCACGCCCACCGATGCCGCCGAGGGCAAGGCCGAGGATGAGCACCTGGGCAAGATCCTGCAGGCCTATGGGCGCTATGAGAAGGAGATCACCGCCCTGGCCTCCACCGGGCGCGGCAAGGAACTGCTGGGGGCCACCAGCGGCGAGAGCAAGAAGCTCTTCCCCGTGGTGGAGAACATCCGCCAGCAGGTGGCCAGCAACAATTACTTCGATGCGGCCCAACTGCTCAAGAGCGACTTCCTGCCGGCCCATGAAAAATGGATGAGCAGCGTCGGCGCGCTGGCCAGCTTCCAGCAGGACGACATGAAGGCCGCCCATGCGGACGCCCAGGACAGTTATCGCAAGGCCCAGATCGGCATGCTGATCATGGGCGTGATCACGCTGGGGCTGGGTTTCTTCCTGACCTTCGTCATCACCCGCTCCATCATCAATCCCCTGAAGCGTGCCGGCGGCATCGCCGCCACCATTTCCAGCGGTGACCTGACCCAGGAATTCCACGACAAGGGCCGCGACGAGGCGGCTACCCTCGTCAATGCGCTGGGCGCGATGCAGGCCAACCTGGCCAGTACCTTGAACGAGGTCAAGGAGAGCGCATCCGTGATCGCCGTGGCTTCGCACGAGATCGCGCGCGGCAACGTCGACCTCTCCAATCGCACCGAATCGCAGGCCTCCAGCCTGGAGGAAACCGCCAGTTCCATGGAGCAGCTCACCTCCACGGTGCAGCAGAATGCCGAGAACGCGCGCCAGGCTAACCAGCTGGTGGTCTCGGCCTCCGACTACGCCACCAAGGGTGGCCGCGTGGTGGGCGATGTGGTGGCGACCATGGGCTCCATCAAGGAAAGCTCCAGCAAGATCGTCGACATCATCGGTGTCATCGATGGCATCGCCTTCCAGACCAATATCCTGGCCCTGAACGCTGCCGTCGAAGCCGCCCGTGCCGGCGAGCAGGGGCGCGGCTTTGCGGTGGTGGCGTCGGAAGTGCGTTCGCTGGCCCAGCGCAGCGCCACGGCAGCCAAGGAGATCAAGCAGCTCATCAGCGATTCGGTGGAGAAGGTCGATGCCGGTGGCAAGCTGGTCGATGAAGCTGGCGCCACCATGAGCGAGATCGTCACCTCGGTCAAGCATGTGGCCGACATCATGGGCGAGATCACCGCCGCCAGCCAGGAGCAGAGCGCCGGTATCGCCGAAGTCAACAATGCCATTGCCCAGATCGACGAGATCACCCAGCAGAACGCTGCCCTGGTGGAACAGGCCGCCGCCGCCGCCGAAAGCCTGCAGGAACAGTCCGATGTGCTGGCACGCGCGGTGGCCGTGTTCAGGCTCAGGACGGCCCAGGCTGCGGTGCCCGCGCCGGTGCCGCCGGTGGTCAAGCTCGCCCCTGCGCGCAGCATCAATCCTCCCGTAGCCGTCGCCCCGGCCTCCCGCCCGGTAGCCAGCCTTCCCGCCGCCGCGGCCAAGGGCAAGCCGGCAGTGCTGGCCCGCGATGACGAGTTCGAGGAATTCTGATTTGCCCGGCCCATCCGCCAGGCGTAATTAAAAGTAAAGTTCTTGTGTGGTCGACGCCGCCAGCCTTATCGCTGGCGGCGTTTTTGCGTCAGGAGACTGTCAAGCAGGAAAGGTGAGAATTTAAGATAATTGCGTTGTTGCCGTTAAGCTATATCAATCGCAGCATGTCGGCGCTCCGGCAAGGGGAGGGCGGCGCCATGCTCGGCCAGGGGAAACGGGTACACTGTCGAAGGATCGCGAGACAAGGACGGTGGAGGCCTGCGCACGCAGATGCGCCCTCGGGATTGCAAGCCGAGGTTTACGGCGCACTTACTTCATCCACCGGAACTACTCCAATGTCCATCAAACACCTTTCGATCAAGGCACAACTCGCCATTGCTGTCCTTGTGCTTTCCACCCTCCTGGTCGCCATTGGCGTCTCCGGCCTGATGGGGATGTCGGCGGCCGTGAGCATCAACCGCCAGCTCTCCGAAGAGCGCATTCCCAAGACCGTGGCCGCCGACAATACCCTGATCTGGATCGGCCGCCAGCGTACCTCGCTGGACCAGGCCGCGCTGACCAGCGATGCCGCCTGGGCCGAGCGCATGGCTGGCATGGATGCCAATGCCCGCAAGGAAGCCCTGCAATGGTGGGCCAAGTACACCGCGCTGCCGCAGACCGAAGAGGGGCGTGCGCTGGTGAAGAAGGTCTCGGAAGGCATCGACAAGACCGAGCAGGAGCTGACCCGCTTTGCCGAGGTCATCAAGACCGGTGATCGCCAGGCCATCGGTGACCAGGCGCGCAAGGTCGGTACCATCTATACCGCCATGCAGCTGGATGGCCAGGCCCTGAGCAAGTACGAGACCGAGCAGGCAAGCCAGAGCCTGGAAGCGTCGGCGGCGCGCTATGAGGCCTCGCGCATCTTCACCATCGTCGCCATCGTGGGCGGTCTGCTGCTGGCCTTCTTCAGCTGGTGGTCGCTGCGTCGCGCCATTGGCGAGCCCATGCAGCGTGCCTTGAAGCACTTCGATGCGATTGCCGGCGGCGACCTGACCCAGCCGGTGCAGGTGCATTCCAAAAACGAGATGGGCCAGCTGCTGGACGGCCTCTCGCGCATGCAGGACAGCCTCTCGCGCACTGTGCGTGCGGTGCGCGGCGGCAGCGAAGCGATCGCCACAGCCACCCGTGAGATTGCCTCGGGCAACCTGGACCTGTCCTCCCGCACCGAGCAGCAGGCGGCCTCCCTGGAAGAAACCGCTTCCAGCATGGAAGAGCTGACCAGCACCGTGAAGCACAACGCCGACAATGCCCGCCAGGCCACGGCGCTGGCGGTCAACGCCTCCACCATCGCCGCCGATGGCAATGCCGTGGTGGGCCGCGTGGTGCAGACCATGGAAGAGATCCGCGAGAGTTCGGCCAAGATCACCGACATCGTCAGCATCATCGACGGCATCGCCTTCCAGACCAATATCCTGGCCCTGAACGCGGCCGTGGAAGCCGCCCGCGCGGGCGAGCAGGGGCGTGGTTTCGCGGTGGTCGCAACAGAAGTGCGCGCGCTGGCGCAGCGCTCCTCCAGCGCCGCCAAGGAAATCAAGGAACTGATCATGCACTCGGTGGACCGGGTCCAGGCCGGTTCCGAGCTGGTGGGCCAGGCTGGCGACACCATGAGCGATGTCATCAATGCCGTACAACGCGTGACCGACATCATGAGCGAGATCTCGTCGGCCTCCAACGAGCAGAGCGCTGGCATCGACCAGGTCTCGCGCGCGGTGACGCAGATGGACGAAGCCACCCAGCAGAACGCCGCCCTGGTGGAAGAGGCCAGCGCCGCCGCCAAGTCGCTGGAGCAGCAGGCGCAAGGCCTGATGCAGGAAGTGGCGATCTTCCGCGTCAGCGGCGCCGAAGCGCCCCGTGCCGCCTACACGGCGCCTGCCTCCGCACCCAAGGCCGCGCCACGCCCGGCGACGGCCCCCGCCAAGCCGGCGCCCGCACTGAAGCGCCCGGCACCAGCGGCGCCCGCCCAGGCCAAGCCGGCGCCGCGTGCCCTGCCCAGCAGTGATGATGGCGACTGGGAAACCTTCTAAACCCGGCGCTCACCCGTACTAACAAAAATCGCCGCGACCAGGCTATGCCGGTCGCGGCGATTTTATTAGTAACGCTGGGAGGGGGGGAGTACGCTCAGCGCGGATGCTGCTTGCCTGCCGTGGCCAACAGTTCCGGCGCGATCACGGCCTTGAGGTAGTTGGTGGTCACGTCGCCCCGTTCACGCTGGGCGATCCACCAGACATTGGCCTTGCGCAGCGACCATTCCTGCGCCTGGCCGGCAATCAGTTGCGCCGCCACCAGGCCCAGCGTGGGCTGGTGGCCCACGATCAGGACCGGCTCACGGCTGTCGGGCCAGTTGGCCGCGCGCAGCAGGTCGGCGGCGCTCATGTTGGGGGCCAGGTCGGCGTGCACCTTGTACTTGCGCTTCAAGGCTTCCACCGTCTGCAGGGTCCGCGTGGCGGGGCTGACCAGGATGCGGCAGCTTTCGGGCAGGTTGCGGTCCAGCCATTCGGCCATCTTGGCCGCCTGCTTGTGTCCCTTGGGCGTGAGGGCGCGTCCCTCGTCGGGTTCGCCCAGTTCTGCCTCTGCATGCCGCCATAAAATCAGCTCCATCTCAGCTCCTTTGCGCAAAATCCTGCGGGTCCTTACTCGTCGGGTGGTGTGGCCGGGATGCCCAGGGTGGTCATCAGGTGTTGCTGGGCGTTGAAGCTCTGCGCCTTGCTGCGCGGCTTCTTGAGCGTATAGCCGCCATTGACATCCAGGTGCCAGGAATGGGTGTTGTCCTTCAGGTAGGGATTGAGCCCTTCCGAGATGACCCGCTTCTTCAAGGTCTTGTCCAGCACCGGGAAGGCCACTTCGATGCGGCGGAACAGGTTGCGGTTCATCCAGTCGGCGCTGGCCAGGTAGACATCATGGGCCAGGTCATTGCGGAAGTAATAGATGCGCGAGTGTTCCAGGTAGCGGCCGATGATGGAGCGCACCTTGATGTTCTCGGACAGGCCACGCACGCCCGGTCGCAGCGCGCAGGCGCCACGCACGATCAGGTCGATCTTCACGCCGTCGGCCGAGGCGGCGTAGAGGGCGCGGATCACCGACTCGTCCAGCAGCGCATTCATCTTGGCGATGATGCGCGCGGGCCGGCCTTCGCGGGCGATCTGGGCCTCGTTGCGGATGGCGCGGATGATTTCCTTCTGCAGCGAGAACGGCGCCAGCCACAGGTGTGACAGGCTGCGCGGCTTGGTCAGGCTGGTCAGGTGGATGAAGACCTCGTTGACTTCGGCGGTGAGCTCCTGGTTGGAGGTCAGCAGGCCGAAATCGGTATAGAACTTGGTGGTGTTGGGGTGGTAGTTGCCGGTGCCCAGGTGCGCATAGAAGCGCAGGCCGCGCTCCTCGCTGCGGATCACCAGCGCCAGCTTGGCATGGGTCTTCAGACCGACCACGCCATACACCACCTGGGCGCCGGCCTGCTCCAGCTTGACTGCCCAGTTGATGTTGGCTTCCTCGTCGAAGCGCGCCATCAGCTCCACGATCACCGTCACTTCCTTGCCATGCTGGGCGGCGTAGATCAGGGCTTCCATCAGGTCCGAGTTCATGCCGGTCCGGTAGATGGTCTGCTTGATGGCCAGTACCTTGGGATCGTGGGCGGCGCTGCGGATGAAGTCGACCACCGGCTGGAAGGACTGGAAGGGGTGGTGCAGCAGCACGTCCTTGCGATCCAGCGCGGCGAAGATGCTTTCGTTGGCCAGGTGCGGCGGCAGGGTGGGCGAGAACGGCGGGAAGCGCAAATCGGGCAGGTCCACCAGATTGACGATCTCGCTTAAGCGCACCATGTTCACCGGCCCCTGGACGGCATAGAGGCGGTTGCGCTCGATATTGAACTGGTTCAGCAGGAAGTCGGCCAGGTGGGCCGGGCAGTTGCTGGCCACTTCCAGCCGCACGGCCACGCCGAACTGGCGGCTTTGCAATTCGGTCTCCAGCGCCTGGCGCAGGTTCTTGACCTCTTCTTCATCGACCCACAGGTCGCTGTTGCGGGTGACCCGGAACTGCGAATAGGCAATGATCTCGCGACCCGGGAAGAGGTCGGCGATATGCGCATGGATCACCGAGGAGAGCAGGCAGAACGAGCAACTGCCCTTGGGCGAGAGGTTGGCCGGCAGCTTGATGACGCGCGGCAGTACCCGGGGCGCCTTGACGATGACCACGGCAGTGCCGCGACCGAAGGCATCCTTGCCCGAGAGCTCGATGATGAAATTGAGGCTCTTGTTGTGGACCTGCGGGAAGGGATGGGCCGGATCCAGGCCGATGGGCGTCAGCAGCGGCCGCACATTCTGCTCGAAATAGTGCTTGACCCAGGCACGCTGGGCCTCGTTGCGGTCTTCATGGCGCAGCAGGTGCACACCGTTCCTGGCCAGCTGCGGCAGGATCTCTTCGTTCAGCAACTGGTACTGGCGCGTCACGATGCGGTGGCATTCGGCGCTGGTGCGCTCCAGCGCGGCACGCAGCTCGGGCGGATCGATGTTCTCGCCCTCGATGCGGTTGGCCAGCAGGCTGGCGATGCGCACTTCAAAGAATTCGTCGAGATTGCTGCTGCAGATGCACAGATAGCGCAGGCGCTCCAGCAAGGGCACGCTGGCGTCTTCGGCCTGGGCCAGTACGCGGCGGTTGAAGGCCAGTTGCGACAGCTCGCGGTTCAGGTAAATCGTATTAGCGGGAAGTTCAGGTTGGGGGCTGCTTTCCGGTTTTGCTTTTCTGATCATCAATGGTCCCTGTCCATCCACTTTGTGCCGGCAGTGTATTTAGGATGTATGACGAGTTTATGACAAGTATCGTGAGTGTTTGTCACATTTTTCTCATTATGAGAGAAGAAATTTTTGATGACAAAATCACATTTATCTTTTAAACGATTTAGCCCAATCCTCCATGACACGAATCTGTCAGGAAAAATCCCTTCCAGAAAGGACGCGGGTTTGCGGGCAGGGAAGGGCGCCTGCCAGGGCGTATTTGATTGTCATCGGATCAACACTGACACCCATGTCACAAATCTGCCGTCACTGAGCCGAATGACAAGTTCGGGTCATAAACTCGTCACATTAGCTGGTTAAAGTTCGCCCTGTCTCAGAAGTCATCCCTCCAATCGTGATGTTTCTCGGTGACGTTCCTCTCTCAAAATCATAGGAGTAGTTGAAATGGGGTTTAACCAATTGATTAAATCTGTTGCAGTCGCAGTGGCTGGCGCTTTCGCATTCAGCGGTGCCGCTCATGCAGCAGAAATCACCGGCGCTGGCGCCTCCTTCCCGTACCCGGTCTATGCCAAGTGGGCCGAGCTGTACAAGACCGCCACCGGTAACAGCCTGAACTACCAGTCCATCGGTTCGGGTGGTGGTATCAAGCAGATCAAGGCCAAGACCGTCGATTTCGGCGCTTCCGACGCCCCCCTGGCCCAGGCCGAACTGGCTGAAGCCGGTCTGACCCAGTTCCCGGCCGTGGTTGGCGGCGTGGTGCCGGTGGTCAACCTGGACGGTATCACCCCCGGCCAGATCAAGCTGTCCGGCCAGGTGCTGGGAGACATCTATGCTGGCAAGATCGTCAAGTGGAACGCCGCTGAAATCGCTGCCCTGAACCCGGGCGTGAAGCTGCCGGCCGAAGACATCACCGTGGTCTACCGTTCGGACGCATCGGGCACTTCCTACGTGTTCACCTCCTACCTGTCCAAGGCCAACGCTGACTTCAAGGCCAAGATCGGTGCCGGTACCGCCGTCAAGTGGCCCACCGGCGTGGGTGGCAAGGGTAACGAAGGCGTCGCCGCCAACGTGCAGAAGGTCAAGGGCGCGATCGGCTACGTCGAATACGCCTACGTGAAGAAGAACAAGCTGAACTTCACCCAACTGAAGAACAAGGATGGCAACTTCGTCTCCCCGGACGATTCCTCCTTCAAGGCTGCTACCGCCCACGGCGACTGGGCCAAGACCCCTGGCTTCGCAGTTGACTTCACCGACGCATCGGGCAAGGAATCGTGGCCGATCTCCAGCGCCACCTTCATCCTGCTGCACAAGGAGCAGGCTGGTGACGGCGCCAAGGCCAAGGAAGTCCTGAAGTTCTTCGACTGGGCCTACAAGAACGGCGGCAAGGTTGCTGCTGACCTGGACTACGTGCCGCTGCCGGAATCGGTCACCAAGCTGGTGGAAGATTCCTGGAAGAGCAACGTCAAGGACAGCGGCGGCAAGGCAGTCTGGTAATCCAGCACCAGGTCGCGCCGGGCTGACAAGGCCCGGCCAGCAAGCTTCTTCCTACGGAGCACACGGGTCATCGCAGCGAAAACGAGCAACTCTGGAGAGCAGAGCATTCGCAGCGATGGCCCGTTTCAATGGTGAACTCAAATGAGCGCTAATTATTCCACCACGGCAATGTCGAATACCGAAGTCAAAAAATCCCCGACAGAGACTGAAAGTGCGCAGGTCGCGCGCGAGAAGTTGATGGCCGTCATGCGCCGCCAGCGTCTGCAGGATTTCTTTTTCCACAAGATCACCCTGATCTTCGCCCTGTCCGTGCTGTTCATGCTGGGCGGGATCATCGTTTCCCTCTTCATCGGCGCCGCGCCTGCCTTCCAGGCCTTCGGTCCGGGCTTCATCACCCGCGTGGAGTGGGATCCTACCAATGAACAATTCGGCGCCATGATCGCCATCGTCGGCACCCTGTCGACCTCGATCATCGCTCTGCTGATCGCCTTCCCGGTCAGCTTCGGCATCGCCCTGTTCCTCACCGAAATCTGCCCGGCCAAGCTGCGGCGCCCGCTGGGCACCTGCGTGGAACTGCTGGCAGGCGTGCCCTCCATCATCTACGGCATGTGGGGCCTGTTCGTGTTCGCGCCGCTGTTCTCAGAATACGGCCAGCCTTTCCTGAAGGCCACGCTGGGCCAGATTCCGGGCGTGGGCGTGCTCTTCTCCGGTCCCACCATGGGCATCGGCATCCTCACCGCCGGCCTGATCCTGTCGGTGATGATCATCCCCTTCATCTCCTCGGTGATGCGCGACGTGTTTGAAGTCGTGCCTGCGGTGCTGAAGGAATCGGCCTACGGCCTGGGCTGCACCCGCTGGGAAGTGGTGCGCAAGGTCGTGCTGCCCTACACCAAGACCGGTGTGGTCGGCGGCGTCATGCTGGGCCTGGGCCGCGCACTGGGCGAGACCATGGCTGTCACCTTCGTGATCGGTAACTCGCACCGCCTGTCCTGGTCGCTGTTCTCGGCCGGCAACTCGATCGCCTCCACCCTGGCCAACGAGATCGCCGAAGCCTCCAGCAAGCTGCACGTGTCCTCGCTGTTCGCCCTGGGCCTGATCCTGTTCGTCATCACCTTCATCGTCCTGTCCGCCGCCAAGATCATGCTGATGGGCATGGCGCGCAAGGAAGGAGCCAAATAATGAACCAGACCGTACAAGCTACCGGCGCCGACGCCACCAAGGCACAGGCCATCAACCCCGTCTACCGCAAGCGCCTGATGCAGCATCGCCTGGGCATGCTGTTCTCCTTCCTGGCCATGGGCATGGGCCTGTTCGTGCTGGCCTGGATCCTGCTGACCCTGGTGTTCAAGGGCGTGGCCGCACTGAACCTGGGCCTGCTGACCGAGAACACCCCGGGTCCGGGTGACGCCGGCGGCGGTCTCCTGAACCCCATCGTCGGCAGCCTGATGATGGTCGGCCTGAGCACCCTGATCAGCACCCCCATCGGCATCCTGGCCGGCGTCTACCTGGCCGAGTATGGCGAGGAGAGCAAGCTGGCCCAGGTGACCCGCTTCGTCACCGACATCATGCTGTCGGCACCCTCGATCGTGATCGGCCTGTTCATCTACGCCATCTACGTGGCCAATGTGAACCACTTCTCGGGCTGGGCCGGTACCTTCGCCATCTCGCTGATCGCTATTCCCGTGGTGGTGCGTACCACCGACAACATGTTGAAGCTGGTCCCCAACGGCCTGCGCGAAGCGGCCTTCGCCCTGGGCGCGCCGCGCTGGAAGGTCGCCATCATCGTGCGTCTGCGTGCGGTCAAGGCGGGTGTCGTCACCGGCGTGCTGCTGGCCGTGGCGCGTATCTCGGGCGAGACTGCACCGCTGCTCTTTACCGCACTGAACAACCAGTTCTTCAGCACCAACATGAACCGTCCGATCGCCAACCTGCCGGTGGTGATCAACCAGTTCGCCATGAGCCCCTATGACAACTGGGTCTCGCTGGCCTGGGGCGGCGCCCTGCTGATCACCTTCAGCGTGCTGCTGCTCAACGTGCTCTCGCGTACCCTGTTCAAGCAACAAATCCCCGGCTAATTCTCCAAGTGACCGACATGACTACTGCTCATCAAATGGCAAGCCAGACTCAGACCGCACCCGCCAGCGCCGCTGCGGCCAAGAAGGCCACGATCGAAATCTCGCAACTGAATTTCTATTACGGTGGATTCCAGGGCCTCAAGAACATCAACCTGAACATCTTCGAAGGCAAGGTGACCGCCTTCATCGGTCCCTCGGGCTGTGGCAAGTCCACGCTGCTGCGTACCTTCAACCGCATGTATGACCTGTACCCCGGCCAGCGCGCCGAGGGCAAGATCATCTATGCCGGCAACAACATCCTCGAACCTGGCCAGGATCTGAACATGCTGCGCGCCAAGGTGGGCATGGTGTTCCAGAAGCCGACCCCGTTCCCGATGTCGGTCTACGACAATATCGCCTTCGGTATCCGCCTCTATGAAAACCTGCCCAAGGGCGAGATGGACGAGCGCGTCGAATGGGCCCTGAACAAGGCCGCCCTGTGGGGTGAAGTCAAGGACAAGCTGCACAAGAGCGGCCTGTCGCTCTCTGGCGGTCAGCAACAGCGCCTGTGTATCGCGCGCGGCGTGGCCGTCAAGCCGGAAGTGCTGCTGCTGGACGAGCCGACCTCGGCGCTGGATCCGATCTCCACGGCCAAGGTGGAAGAGCTGATCGGTGAGCTGAAGAACGACTACACCATCGCCATCGTGACCCACAACATGCAGCAAGCGGCCCGTTGCTCCGACTACACCGCCTACATGTACCTGGGCGAGCTGGTGGAGTTCGGCGAGACCGACCAGATCTTCATGAATCCGGTGCGCAAGGAAACCCAAGACTACATCACCGGCCGCTTTGGCTAGTAGGGTACGGCCTGGGCTACTGCGCATCCCGATCTCTGCGCTGCGATGCTCGCCGTACCCCAGTACGGCTGCGCTTCTCCCGCAGACCTCGGGATTGCTCGCTACGCCCATGCCGCACCCCACAGAGTAGTCAGGGAATGAATTCTTTATATAATTTTTCTTTTAGGGACGTCTCATGAACGGCGATCACTCCTCTAAACAATATGACCAGGATCTGGAACAGATCCGCTCCAAGGTGCTGGCCATGGGCGGCATGGTGGAGCACCAGTTCCAGGATGCGATTGCAGCCTTCCGTAGCGGTAACCTGGAAGTCGCTCATCGCGTCATGAAGGACGACGAGGCCGTCAATCGCCTGGAAGTCGAACTCGATGACGCCTGCAGCCACCTGATCGTGCGTCGCCAGCCGACCGCCAATGACCTGCGTACCGTCATGGCTACCATCAAGATCATCACCGACCTGGAACGCGTGGGCGATGAAGCCACCAAGATCGCCCGTACCGCCATCCACCTGCACAAGCGCGGTATCGGCCTGGTGTCGCATTACGAGACCGTGAGCCTGATCGCCGAGCAGGCCATGGACCAGCTGCGCAGCGCCCTGGATGCCTTCGCCCGCCTCGATGACCAGCAGGCGCTGGAACTGATCAAGGCCGATGAACGCATCGACCATGGCTTCCGTTCCATCACCCGCAGCCTCATCACCTTCATGATGGAAGATGCCCGCACCATCTCGGGTTCCATCGATACCCTGTGGGTGGCCAAGGCCATCGAACGCATCGGCGACCATGCCAAGAACATCGCCGAGTACGTTGTCTACGTGGTCGGTGGCAAGGATATCCGCCATACCGACTTCGGTTCGGCCAAGGCCCTCCAGGACGACGAAGACTAACAAAAAGGCACCGGATGACACGCCCCGGGGGAGGGACGCGTCATCCCGGATTGCGGAGGGGAGACCCGCGATACTGCTGAGAGCCAGAAAACATGACCACTATCCTGATCGTCGAAGACGAACCCTCGATCGCTGAACTGATTGCCTTTACCCTCAAGGAGGCGGGCTGGTCCAGCTTCGTCGTCTCCAATGCGGCCGCTGCCTGGGACTTCGTCCAGCATCGCGCGCCGCAGCTGGTGCTGCTGGACTGGATGTTGCCAGACCGCAGCGGCCTGCACCTGCTTTCGCGCATCCGTGCCGATCGCCAGTTGCAGCAGCTGTCGGTGATCATGCTCACCGCCAAGAGCATGGAAGAAGACAAGATCGCCGGCCTCGACAATGGCGCCGACGATTACATCACCAAGCCCTTCTCGCCGCGCGAACTGACCGCGCGCATCAAGGCGCTGCTGCGCCGCAAGAGTCCCGAGCATGCCCAGGAAGTGATGTCGGCCGGGCCCATCACGCTCGATCCGGCCAGCTGCTCGGTGAGCCTGTCGGGCGGGCGCATCGATATCGGCCACGCGGAGTACAAGCTGCTCAAGTTCTTCCTGGCCCATCCGGATCGCGTATTTTCGCGCAGCCAGCTGCTCGACCGCGTCTGGGGCGACCATGTGGTGATCGAGGAGCGCACTGTCGACGTCCACGTACTGCGCCTGCGCAAGGCCCTGCGTGACGCCGAGTACCTGATCAAGACGGTGCGCAGCGTCGGCTACATGCTCTCTACCAAATAAGCCCGCGCACGCCTTATTCAGGCGACAATACCCCTTCGGGCGCGCGGGCGCCCCCTTGATCTGTCTGCGATATCAATGAGTCCACAACTGCTGTTCTGGATTCCTGCCGGTTTGCGCCTGGTGTTATGCCTGGCCGGTGCAGGAGTCGTCGGTTTCTTCTTCGGTCCCATCGTCGGCCTGTCGGTGGCGGTGCTGGGCGTGGGGGCGATGATGGTCACCCACCTGCATTACCTGCTGCGCCTGTCGACCTGGCTGGATGATTCGGGCCAGTCGCGCCTGCCCGACGGCTGGGGCGCGTGGACCGACGTGTATGCGCGCCTGTATCGCATGCGTCGTACCGATGAAAAGAACCAGGCCGAGCTGGCCGAGTGGCTGGCGCGCTTCCGCCAGGCGATGAGCCTGTTGCCCGATGGCGTGGTGATCATGGACGACGTGCTCTTCCTTGAATGGTGCAATCCTGCCGCCCAGCAACACCTGGGCCTGAAGCAGGAGCGCGACAAGGGCATGCGGGTAACCAACCTGATCCGCAATCCGGCCTTCATCGACTACATCATCCTGGGGCGTTACGAGCAGCCGCTGACCATGTCGCTGCACGAGCGCAAGCTGATCATCCAGATCATTCCCTTCGAGAACCGTCGCCAGATCCTGGTGACCCACGATGTGACCGAGTCGGAGCGTATCGACATGATGCGACGCGACTTCGTGGCCAATGCCTCGCATGAGTTGCGCACGCCCCTGACGGTCATCAACGGCTTCCTGGAGATCGCCCTGGCCCAGCCCAACCTGGATGAGAGCATCCGCACCGCGCACCTGAAGCTGATGACCGAACAGGGACAGCGCATGCAGAACCTGATCGACGACATGCTGACCCTGACGCGCCTGGAATCGATCGACTATCCCTTGCGCTCCGAGGTACTGAAGGTGCGTCCGCTGCTGGAGCGCATCGCCGAGGAAGGTCGCGCCCTGTCGGGTGGCAAGCACGAGATCCGCCTGTTCGTCGACGGCCCCGACCTGAAGGGCAATGCCGATGAATTGCGCAGCGCCTTTACCAACCTGGTCACCAATGCCGTGCGCTATACCCCCGAGGGCGGCGTCATTACCCTGCGCTGGCAGAACGACGAGCAGGGCGCGCATTTTGCGGTGCAGGATACCGGCATCGGCATCAGCCCCGAACACATCTCCCGCCTCACCGAGCGTTTCTACCGGGTCGACAAGAGCCGCTCGCGCGAGACCCAGGGCACCGGCCTGGGCCTGGCGATCGTGCGCCACGTGCTGCTGCGCCATCACGCCACCCTGGACATCGCCTCGGTACCTGACCACGGCAGTACCTTCACGGTGCATTTCCCCAGCACCCAGACGATCGAGGATTTTGTGGCGCTGCACTAAGGCCGATCCAAGGCCGATGTTGAAAAAAAGGATGCTGCGGCATCCTTTTTTTTGTCCATCGCGACGCTGCGGCGTATAGTCGGAACGGGAGATTGAAAACGCCAGCGAGCAAAAAAGAAAACGAAAAAAATGGCGAGCGCAAGCCGGTACACACTAGGTAAAAATACGAATACCTGGCGCACTGGCTTGTTGGCAACAATAGCGCTGCGAGAGTACCGGCTCCCGAGACCAAGACCAGCACCAAGACTGCATCCGCGGCCTGCCCCTTGCGTGGCCGGCCCGGGTGGCGGGCCGCTCTCCGATAAACCGCCGCTGGCACTGCCCACAGGCATTTTCCTCCGAGAGAACAACATGCGTTATTTTGCCAACATGAAGATAGGCCGTCGTCTGGCGCTGGGCTTTGCCGTCATCCTGGCCGCCGCCAGCGTGGTCGTGGCCCTGTCGATCTGGCGCCTGGCCGGCATTGCCACGGCCACCGAATCGATGATGCAGGTGCCGCTGACCAAGGAGCGCCTGGTCTCCGACTGGTACCGTACCATCCATACCAGTGTGCGCCGCACCACGGCCATCGCCAAGAGCAGCGACCCCAGCCTGGCCGCCTTCTTCGCCGACGATGCGGCCAGCGCCACGCGCATGTCCACCGAGCAGCAGAAGGCCATCGAGGCCCTGCTCAGCAGCGATGCCGAGAAAGACGTCTTCGCCCGGCTCTCCGCCGTGCGCAAGGACTACATCAAGTATCGCGATGCCATCACCAAGGCCAAGGCCGATGGCCAGGCCGAGGAGGCCGGCAAGATCCTGGCCGGTCCCTATGACGTGGCAGCCAAGGGCTACCTGGATCTGCTGCAGCAATTGCTCAACCTGCAACGCGCCGGCATCGACCAGATCGCCGTCCACATCCAGGAGGTCTACCATCAAAGCCGCAACCTGATGCTGGCGCTGGCGGTCTTGCAGGTGGTCCTGGGCTGGCTGTTTGCGCGCAGCCTGGCACGTGGCATCACGCGTCCCCTGGAACGCGCGGTCGGTGTGGCCGAAGCCGTGGCCGCAGGCGACCTGACCACGCGCATCGATGCGGCACTGGCCAGCCAGCGCGACGAGACCGGCAAGCTCATGCATGCCCTGCAGGCGATGACGGGCAACCTGGCGCGCATCGTCGGCCAGGTGCGCAGCGGCACCGATGCCATCGCCACGGCGTCGCGCGAGATCGCCACCGGCAACCTGGACCTGTCGGCACGTACCGAGCGCCAGGCCGGTGCCCTGGAAGAAACCGCCTCGGCCATGGAAGAGCTGACCTCGACGGTGAGCCAGAACGCCGACAACGCGCGTCAAGCCAACCAGCTGGCGGCGTCGGCCTCGGCCGTGGCGCAGCAGGGCGGGGAGGTGGTGGGGCAGGTGATCGCCACCATGGGCTCCATCAACGAATCCTCACGCAAGATCGTCGACATCATCAGCGTCATCGATGGCATTGCCTTCCAGACCAATATCCTGGCCCTGAACGCCGCCGTGGAAGCGGCCCGTGCCGGCGAGCAGGGGCGCGGTTTTGCCGTGGTGGCCTCCGAGGTACGTTCGCTGGCACAGCGCTCGGCCTCCGCCGCCAAGGAGATCAAGGAGCTCATCGATGATTCCGTGGCCAAGGTGGGCTCGGGCAGCGAGCTGGTGGTTCGCGCCGGCAGCACCATGGATGAGGTAGTCACCAGCGTGCGCCATGTGGCCGACATCGTGGCCGAGATCAGTTCGGCCAGCGGCGAGCAGAGCGATGGCATCAGCCAGGTCAACCTGGCCATCAACGACATGGACCAGACTACCCAGCAGAATGCCGCCCTGGTGGAACAGGCCGCCGCCGCCGCCGAGGCCATGCAGGAGCAGGCGGGGCGCCTGTCGGAGGTGGTCAGCCAGTTCAAGCTGCAGGCCCAGGACCAGGCGAGCTTCGGTACGGCAGCACTGGCACAGGTGGCCGCGGTAGATATCACGCCACCCCGCCCAGCCTTGCAGCACTGAGATTCAGCCCGCCCGGCGGGCTGGCCAGGACAGGGCGGACCACTTCGGTGGTCCGTTTTTTTTCGTCCATTGCCATGACGGCGTTACGGCGTTGTTGGTCAGGAAATTCCCGATGGCAACGAGGTGCTGAAAATTTCATCATGGGCATCGTGACCTCCGTCCCTTGTCATTTCCATCGTATCGCCCCGGAGACACGCTTCCAGCCTCCCGTCGAGGCCGGCCGAAGAACCAAGTCAGCATGAATTGAAATATTGCCATGTCCGGTCCCGATTTCACCCGATCCCTGTTGCAAGTCAGCGTGCGCGCTGACCGCTCCATCTGGCCCCGGCTGGGGCTGCTGGCCATGTGGCTGGGCGTGTCGCTGGTGCTGCTGGCGGCCATCACGGTGCGGGTGGACCTGTGGGCGCAGTACGTGGTGGCCGGTTCCTCGGTGGGGCTGATGCTGCTCATGCGCAAGCTCGGCTATGTGCGTCGGCTGCGCGTGTTCTTCCTGCTGATCTCGGCCTTCCTGATGCTGCGCTACATGTGGTGGCGCACCTTCCATACGCTGGTCTACGACAACTTCTTCGATTTCTGCTTCATGATCGCGCTCTACCTGGCCGAGGTCTATGGCACCGGCATTGCGCTGCTGAGCTTCTTTGTGAACATCCATCCGCTCAATCGCCAGTCGCCGCCGCTGGACCTGGATCCGGCCCGGCTGCCCACGGTGGACGTGCTCATCCCGACCTACAACGAACCCAGTTCGCTGCTGGAGGTGACCCTGCGCGCGGCGCTGGACATGCGTTATCCCGGCACCCACCTGAAGGTCTACCTGCTCGACGACGGCGGCACCGTGCAAAAGCGCAACCAGGCGTCGCCGGCGGGTGCGGCCGAGGCCTTGGCGCGACACATCGAGCTGCAGGAACTAGCCCGCCGCCATGGTGCGCAATACCTCACCCGCGAGAAGAACCACAACGCCAAGGCCGGCAACATCAACGACGCGCTGGCCCATTGCCATGGCGACCTGGTGCTCATCCTCGATGCCGACCACGTGCCGACCGTGGACTTCCTGGAGAAGACCGTCGGCTTCTTCCAGGAAGACACCAAGCTCTATCTGGTGCAGACGCCGCACTTCTTCATCAACCCCGATCCGGTTGAAAAGAACCTCGACATGTTCGGTCGCATGCCGCCCGAGAACGAGATGTTCTACGCGGTGATCCAGCGCGGCCTGGACTTCTGGGACGGTGCCTACTTCTGTGGTTCGGCTGCGGTGATCCGCCGCTCGCATCTCGACGAGGTGGGCGGTATCGGTGGCGTCTCCATCACCGAAGATGCCGAGACGGCCATGAAGCTGCATGCCAAGGGCTATCGCAGCGCCTACCTGAACGAGCCGCTGATCTCCGGCCTGCAGCCCGAGACCTTCGCCAGCTTCATCGTGCAGCGCCTGCGCTGGACCCAGGGCATGGTGCAGCTGTTCCTGCTGCGTAACGTGTTCACCATGAAGGGCCTGTCGATTCCGCAGAAGCTCTGTTATTTTTCCAATACTTTTTACTGGTTTTTCAGTTACGCGCGCGTGATGCTGCTGCTGGCGCCGATGGCCTACCTGGTGCTGGGGCTGCGCTTCTACAGTGCCAGCATCCCCGAGTTCTTCGGCTACGGCCTGCCAGCCATGGTCGGCGCCATCATGACCTCGGACTACCTGTTCGGGCGCTATCGCTGGACGCTGGTGTCGGAACTGTACGAAATGCTGCAGTCGCTGTTCTCGCTGCGTGCCATCTACCTGGTGCTGAAGAATCCGCGTGCACCCAGCTTCAATGTCACCCCCAAGGGCGAGCACCTGGAGGAGGACACCATCTCGCACCTGGCAGGTCCTTTCTATTTCGTTTATGCTGCCATCGTAGTTACGTTCGTGGTGGGGGTGTGGAAACTGTTCCATGCCAATGAGCACCAGGACGTGATCGTCTCGGCCCTGTGCTGGGACGTGCTCAACCTGATCATCCTCAATGCCTGCATCGGCGTGCTCTATGAGCGCAAGCAGCGGCGTGCTTCGCCGCGCGTGCCGGCCAATCTGGATGGGCGCGCCGGCGTGATGCAGCCGGGTTCGGTCGAAGGCAGGCAGCGGCTTGCCGAGGCCCTGGCGTGCCGGGTGCTCGATGTATCTTCCGGCGGTGCCTTGCTGCAATTCGACATGGCGGCGGCCGGGCGGGTCAACTTGCTGATGAATGGCCTGCGCGTGCACAACGCCGCCCTGGGTCATGACAGTCTCCTGCCCATCGAGGTGCGCAGCAGTTACGCCTCGCCGGACAAGCAGCATTTTCTGGTGGGCGTGCGCTTTACCGATCGTAGCGTCAAGGGCCTGTCCGAGACCGTGGCCCTGTCCTCCGGTGATAGCGCCCGCTGGGCGGATTACCGTGCCTCGCGCAGCATTCGCCAGGGCGTGTTCGGCAGTATCGCCTTGCTGGTGCGGCTGGGCCTGGTCCATGCAGGCGGCCAGTATGTCCTGTTTGCCAAGGGCCTGGCCAGTTACCTGCAGCGGCATCTGCTGGCTCCGGTGCTGGCGATCCCGCTGGTGGCGTCCATGCCGTATCGCGTCAAGCGTATCTATCATCACCTGACTCACTGAGCTGCCATCATGATGCCCATGTCCAAGATTCTTGCGAGTGTGCTTCCGGCCTTGCTGTTGCATGCACTGGTGCAGGCGGCACCACCGCCGACGACGCCAGGCCAGCCGGTCGCCGCTGCGTCTGTAGCACCGGCCCCGGCGCCTGTGCCTGCGCCGACCACCCAGGGGCGCGAGATCCGCTTGGCCGACATGGGTGGCAAGCCCGGCGCCATGCGCCTGACCCGCCTGGATGGCGCGGCGATGATCAGCATCCCGGTCGCGCGTCGCGAATCGCTCAAGTCCGCGATGCTGCATCTGGTGGCGACCAATTCGATCGCGCTCAACAGCCGCTCGCAACTGCTGGTGCGGCTCAATGGCAAGACGGTGGCGCAGTTGCAGCTTTCGGCACGGCAGCCCGAGATCACCGCCGATATCCGCCTGCCGCTGGAGATGCTCAAGCCGGGCTACAACCAGTTGATCTTCCGCGTGGCCCAGCATAGCCAGGACAACCAGTGCGAAGACCCCAACGCTCCCGAGCTGTGGACCGAGATCGACACCGCCCAGTCCACCCTGCGCCTGCAATCCGAGCTCAAGCCGGTGACGCCCCTGCTGTCGGATCTCAATGACCTGTTCGATCCCAAGCAGAACCTGGCGCAGAAGTTCAACATCATCACCGCCACCCACCCGGATACCGACGATGCCCTGACGGCCGGCGGCATGGTGGCCCAGGGCATCGGCTTGAAGCTGCGCTACGTGCTGCCACCCATCACCCAGGTCGATGCGCGCGCCGGTAGCGGCACAGGCCCGGTGCCGGGCTTGCAGCTGGCCGGACTGAGCGACGCCGACAACGTCCTGGTCGGCACCGCCGACGAACTCAAGCCCTACCTCGATGCGCGCATCGTGGCCCAGATCCGTGGCAGTTTCCTGGGCATCTATCCCATGCCCGATGGTCAGCATGTGATGCTGGTGGTCTCCGGCACCGATGCCCGCCAGGTCACGCGCGCGGCACAGGTGTTTGCCTGGCAGCACCTGGAGTTCCCGCAGCAGGCGCAGTGGAACATCAGCGACTTCACGCCGCCGGAGTTGCCCAACTACCGGCCGCAGGCCAATGTCGCCACCGAGGGTACCTACAGCTTCAAGCAGCTGGGCTTCAATACCGCGCCGATCACCACCGTCTCGCCGGCGGAAGTGAATGTCAACATGCCGCCGGACGTGTATGCCCAGGAAGATGCGCAGATGGAGTTCCACCTGAACTTCTCGCAGGGCGCCATCATCAATTCGAGCATGGTCATCAACGTCTATCTCAATGATGTCTTCCAGCGCGCCATCCTGGTGGAGGAGCGCCAGGGCGGCTACTACGACAACTACCGGATGAGCCTGCCGCTGCGCCACTTCAAGCCGGGCAACAACGTGCTGTCGTTCCGTCCCGTGATCATGCCCAACCACCAGTGCGACCAGACCGGCGCGCTCTACATGAGCCTGTTCGACGATTCCACGGTGAAGGTCCCCTTCATCTATCGCTTCGCCCAGTTGCCGGACCTCTCGCGCTTTGCCAGCAACGTGTTTCCCTACGTGGTCCATAGCGATGGCAACCAGATGAGCCTGGTCGTGGCCGGTCATGACAGTGACACCATCGGCGCGGCCTGGACCCTGCTGGCCAAGATCGCGCAAAAGCAGACGGTGCCGATGGCGGCCGCCCAGGTCACCTTCGGCAAGCCCACCGTCAATCGCCATGCCATCGTGGTCGGTAGCGTGGGGAGCTTGCCCACTGACATGCTCAAGGATGCGCCCTGGACGCTGGAGAAAGACATGATCTTCGCCGGCGCCTCCATCCCGGTGGCCACGCCCACGGCCGAATCGAACTGGCTGCATCAGCAATTCAAGAGCATTGCCGGCACCAACCGCAGCAATACCGAATCCACCTACCTCAACACCAGCGTGGCCGGGGATGCGCAACTGAGCCGGCAGCTGCTGGTGATGCAGTTCCGCTCGCACCTGATCGACAAGAACACCGCCACCGTGTTCGTCTCGGGCAACCCCGAGCAACTGCTGCAGGGCATGCGCCAGATGGTCAGCCCCGCCTATTGGGATAACCTGGCCGGCGACGTGGCCTTGCTCTCCTTCGGCAAGCCGGAGCTGACCACCCAGCGTATTGGCGCCACGTATGACCAGGGCAGCATCGGCGGCCCGCAGTATCTGGGCTACATGGTCTCCCGGTATCCGTGGATCTGGTATTGCATCGTCATGCTCGCCTTGCTGGTCTTGGCATGGCTCTGCTGGCGCCAGCTGCGCGCACACCTGCGCCGCCGCCAGGGACAACGCAACATCGAGATCTGAGCATGAGGCCGCTGCTCCGGCATCCCCATCGTGCCTGGCTGCTGGGCCTGCTGGCCGGGATGCCGGTGGCGCAGGCACAGCAGGCCAATGTCACCAGCGTGCAGCGCCAGGACCAGGCGGTCCAGGTGCGGCGCGCCGAGGGCGCGGGCCAGGCACGGCAGGCCGATGGCACCCAGGCGGTGCGCTCGGTGCAGCAGGCACTGAAGTCTCGCGGCGAGCAGCAACGACGGGATCTCGCCGAGACCCGGCGGCGCGAGCAACAGGCGGTGCTGCCGCGCTCCATCGAGGAGCCCGCTGATACCACGGAAAAAGCCGCGTCCGATGCAGCGGCGCCGGGCGTAGACGAGAGCAGCCTGTGGGCGCTGCTCAAGCGCCACGACCTGGCAGGCTTCGACCGCCAGCTGGCGCGCACGCGTGCGCAGGAGCGATCGTGGACGCCCTCGGCGGCCATGCTGGCCGAACGCGCCAGGCAGCAGCAGGACGTCGAGATCGAACGCGTTTTCGCCTACGCCCGCAGCGGCGGCCCGGTGGGCGCACTGACCAGCAGCCAGTTGCAGGCGCTGGTGACGCAATACCCGCAAGAGTTTTCGTGCCAGCGCATCGACCGCCTGTGGACGGCGGCCGAGATCTTTGCCCGCGCCGGACGCAAGGAGGAGGCGCTGGCCCTGTACCGCTCGGTCTTCCCCGATTGCACCCCGGCGGACAATCGCATCGCCACCCTCTACATGGCCCAGCAGACCCTGGGCGCCGACAGCGAGGCCGTGACCGCCCTGATCGCGCTGGAGCAGCAGGGCGGGCAGCGCGATGCCGCCGCCCAGGCGCGCCTGCAGCGCATTCTCTACGACCGCCAGCTGACCCGTCTGGCTGCACTCGATCCTGCCAGCGCAGAGGCTGCACTGGCCTTGCCGGCCATGTCCGCCGATATCCTGGCCTACCAGGATGCGGCCACGGCCACGCTGGCCGGCTGGATCATGCTGGGACAGCATCAGGCCGAGCAGGCCCAGGGCTGGTTCCAGCAAGCCCTGCAATGGCAGCCCGGGAATGTCGATGCGCAGATGGGCCTGCTGCAGATCCGCCTCGATGCCGGCGATATCGGCGGCGCCGAGTCCCTGCTGGCGCGTGCGGAAGTGGCCGCCGATCCGCGTGCGCGCGGCCAGCGTGCACGGCTGGCCTTGCTGCGTGCCGACCACTTCAATCAGGACAAGGATTTCGATGCCAGCCTGCGCGCGCTGGATGAGGCCGAACAGCTGGGCGCCACCAAGGCCCAGACCACACCGCTACGCGCCTGGAGCCTGTACGGCAAGACCCGCTATGAAGAGGCATCGTCCCTGTTCGCCACGCAGTACCGCGCGACGCAAGACGCCCGCATGGCCGAAGGCTGGGCCTTGTCGGAGAACGCGCGTGGCCGCCTGGATCAACTGGCCGCCAGCAAGGAGGCCGGGCAGGCGCCGCTGTCGACCTATGTGCTGGCGCTGCAGAGCCAGCAGTCGTACTACCGCAAGCAGTTCGTGACCGCCCATGCGCTGCAGCAGCGCGCCGTCTCGGAGGCACAGGCCAGCATGGACATGGCCGCAGACGGGCAGGAATCGGCGGGAGAGGATCTGCGCAAGAGCGTGCAAGCCTATCTGCATGACGAGCTGCAAGGCATCACCGCGGCTTCCCTCACCCTGGGCGTGAGCTATGCCAACCACGCCGGCATCGATGGACAGGGGCATCTGGAAACCCTGGCACCGACCGTGCATGCGCAATGGTTCGGCGGCGCCGACCAGACGCGCCAGTACGACCTGCGCCTGCGTAGCCTGCGCCTGCAAGCCAATACGGTCACGCCCGACGCCGTGGCACAGGCCCTGGGCACGCCGGCCACGGCACAGCAGTCGGGGCTGGCCAATGTGCGCGAGCTGTGGTTCGGCGTCCAGGACAGTGTCTGGCTGACCGAGCTGGGCCGGCTGGCCTGGCAGGCCGCTGCCGGTGTCACCGATGGCGGCGTGGCCGGCACCGACCTGCACGGCCAGGCCAGCGTGGGCCAGCAGACCGCCTGGGGCAGCTGGATGGCCTATGCCGGCAGCAACCCGGTGCGCGATTCGCTGCTGTCCTGGCGCGGCCAGTCCATGGCGGGCAGCGGCCAGTGGTGGGGCGATGTGCGACGCGCTGCCCTGGGCGCCAAGACGCTGTGGCAGTTCGCGCCGCGCTGGAGCCTGTCGGGCAATGCCGAGCTGGCCAGCTTCAGCGGCCACAACGTGCAAGGCAACCGCGCCGTGGCGCTGGATCTCGGCGCCGGCTACGATCTCAAGCTGGACGGTTTCGACTACTTCAATGTCGGCCCGGCACTGCACTACCTGCACTACGACAACAACCAGAACCAGTACGGCTGGGGCCTGGGCGGCTACTACAGCCCGCAGCGCTCCCTCAGTACCGGCATCGCCACCCAGTTCCTCACCCCGGAAGGGCGCCAGTCGCAGCTGTCGGGCAACCTGGAGCTGGGCTGGAACACCGCCGCGCAAGCGGCCGCAGCCTGCCTGCCAGTGCCGTATCGCGGCGCCAGCGCCGGTGGCGTCGATTGCGGTTATGCTGGCAGCAGTGATCGCGGCGCCTACGCCCATGTGCAAGTGGCCGCGGTCAAGCGACTGGCGCCACGCTGGCAACTGGGCGTGCAAGGCGATGTCAATCTCACGCCGGGACGCGATCGCCAGTATGCGGCGATGGTCTTCCTGCGTTACTTCTTCGAGGACCGCGCCGCCGTGTTCAGTCGCGACCTGCCAACGAGCACGCGTGATTTCTCCGCCCAGATGGATGATGGACGATGACCCTGGAATCCCCCAAGCGACGCCGGCTGTTGCAGGCCGGCGCAGCGTTGAGCCTGCCGGCCCTGGCTGCGTTGCCGGCGATGGCCGCTGACCCGAATACCGCGGCCTGCCCGCACAACTGGCCGCAATGGGAGGCGTTCGCACGGCGCCACCTGCAGGCCGACGGCCGCATCATCGACTACGCCGTGCCACAGCAGCAGAGCACCTCCGAGAGCCAGTCCTACGGCATGTTCTTCGCCCTGGTCGCCAATGATCGCGTGCGTTTCGAGCGCATCTGGCGCTGGAGTCGCGACAACCTCGGCGCCGCTGGCGAGCATCTGCCGGCCTGGCAATGGGGCAAGCGTGACGATGGCAGCTTCGGCGTGCTCGACCCCAACGCCGCTGCCGATGCCGACCTGTGGTTCGCCTACAGCCTGCTGGAAGCCGCGCGGCTATGGCAGTTGCCCGCCTATGCGCAAGCCGCGCAGGCCCTGCTGGAGCAGGTCAAGGCCCAGGAGGTGCGCAACATGGGCGCACTGGGACCGATGCTGCTGCCGGGGCCGCAAGGCTTCGAGGAAAGCCCGCAGCGCTGGCGCCTCAATCCCAGCTACCTGCCGCTGCCGGTGTTGCGCCGCCTGGCCGCCGCCGATCCGGGCGGGCCATGGGACAAGATGGCCCCGGCCACGCTGGCGCTGGTGACGCAGGCGTCACCGCATGGCTTTACACCCGACTGGCTGCTCTACGACACCAGCCAGGGCGTGCAGCCTGATACCGCACGCTCGGTACTGGGCAGCTACGACGCCATCCGCGTCTACCTGTGGGCGGGGCTGACCGATGAAGCCGACGTACTGGCCGCACCCTTGCGCAAGGTACTGGCGCCAATGCTCGCGGCCACGATCAATGGCGGTGCGCCGCCCGAGAAATGCAATACGGTCACCGGCACCACCGAAGGGCAAGGCCCGGTCGGTTTTTCGGCGGCACTGCTGCCCATGCTGGCGGCATCCCGGCAGGACGATGCACTGAAGATGCAGCAGCAATCGGTGCAGCAGCGCTGGGACGCCTGGCATCAGGACGAGCAGGACCAACCCGGTGGCGCCGACGTCGGCGAATTCAATTACTACAACAGCGTGCTCACGCTCTTTGGCCTGGGCTGGGTGCAAGGCCAGTATCGCTTCGATGGCGCGGGCCGCTTGCAGCCGGCCTGGGCCTGCTCACAATAAAAAAAGCCCGCCATGAAGGCGGGCAAATACTGGAACTTGATATCGAAATGATTTATATCATTTACGGCAATTCTTCTTACTTCTGCGCGGGTTCCCTGAAATAGATCCGGCGCGGCAGGCCCCACAACAGCAGCGCCGCGCCCAGCAGGCATTCCAGCGCCACCACGTACAGGCCGATGGCAGCACTCCCGGTCAGGTCGCGGATCTTGCCGACCATGTAGGGCGTGATGATGCCGCCCAGCTGTCCCACAGAATTGATCAGGGCGATGCCGGCCGCAGCGGCTGCACCGGTCAGCACGCGCGGTGGCAGGATCCAGAACAGGCCGATGCCGGCGATGATGCCGGTGGCTGCGGCCGACAGGGCCACCACCAGGATCACCGTGTTATTGCCGAACCAGGCGCTAGCGGCATAGCCGATGGCGCCCATCAGCGCGCAGGCAGCCAGGTGCCAGCGGCGTTCGCCGGTGCGGTCGGAGTTGCGGCCGATGACGATCATGCCCAGGCCCGCGCACAGGTAGGGCACCATGGAGATGAGGCCGATGATGAAGGTGTCATCGGTGCCGGCCGACTTGATCAGTTGCGGCATCCAGAACACCAGTCCATAGATGCCCGAGGCCAGCATCAGGTAGATCAGCGACATGACGATGGTGGTCGGTTGCTTGAGCGCCGCGCCGAAGGAATGCGAAGCCTCGCTGCGCGGTTCGGCGGCGATGCGGTCTTTCAGCAGCTGCTTTTCTTCGGGCTTGAGCCAGCGCGCATCCTCGATGCGGTCATCGATGACCAGATAGCACACCACCCCCAGCAGGATGGAAGGAATGCCTTCCAGCAGGAACAGCCATTGCCAGCCATGCAGGGTGCTCACCCCATGGGTGAACTTCATGATGCCGCCCGAGATCGGACCGCCGATGATGCCGCACACCGCGATGGCCGCCATGAACAGGGAATTGATACGACCCCGGCGCACCGACGGGAACCAGTTGGTGAAGAAGTACAGCGCGCCCGGCACGAAACCCGCCTCCAGGCTGCCGATCAGGAAGCGCAGCACATAGAAGCTGGTCTCGCTGGAGACGAACATCATGGCCGCCGAGGCGATGCCCCAGGTCACCATGATGCGGGCGATCCAGCGCTTGGGACCGACCTTGTGCAGGATCATGTTGCTGGGCACCTCGAATAGGAAATAGCCCACGAAGAAAATGCTCGCCCCGAGGCCGTAGACGGCGTCGGAGAAGCCCAGGTCGGTCTGCATCTGCAGCTTGGCGAAGCTGATGTTGACGCGGTCCAGGTAAGCAAAGACAAAGCAGATCATCAGCAGCGGCACGAAGCGCCAGGTGATCCTGCTGTAGAGCCGGGATTCTTGCAGGTCCGACGCGGTGGCCGGATAGGACATGGAAGTCATGGGGGAAGTCTCCTAGATGCGTTCAATGGAATAGGCGCAACGATCCGTCGCCTGCCCGCAAGGCGGGAGGACGATTCTTGTAGTTGTTCTGTGGTCTTTCGTGGAAGCGGCCGATGGAAGCATTCCATCGGCCGCCGGTGAAACAGGCCTGTCAGGCCGGCATCAGTAGGTCGCGCGACCGCCCGAGAGGTCGAACACCGATGCGGTGGTGAAGGAATTCTCTTCCGACACCAGCCAGGCCACCATCGCCGCCAGCTCTTCCACCTTCACGAAGCGTGCGCGCGGGATCTTGGAGAGCATGTAGTCGATGTGCGCCTGGGTGCACTGTTCCAGGATGCGGGTTTGCGCCGCCGCCGGGGTGATGGCATTGACGGCGATGTTCTTGGTCGCGGTTTCCTTGCCCAGGCTCTTGGTGAGGGCAATCATGCCGGCCTTGGCGGCGCTGTAGGCCGAGGCGGTGGGATTGCCTTCCTTGCCGGCGATGGACGCGATGTTGACGATGCGGCCGTAATTCTGCGCGATCATGCGCTGGACCACTACCTGGTTGACGTAGAAGGCACCGTTGAGGTCGATGTCGATGACGCGGCGCCATTCTTCCGGCGAATAGTCAGCCACCGGATTATTCTGTCCTGCAATACCGGCGCTATGCACCAGGATGTCGATGGACTGGGTCAGCTTCTCGGTGGCCTCGATGGCCTTCTTGACGTCAGCCTCGCTGGAGATATCGACCTTGATGGTCTCGACATGACCCAGCGCTTCGAGCTTGTTGCGGGCGGTGGCCAGCGCCTGCTCGTCCATGTCCCACAGCACGACCTTGGCGCGGCCTTGCAGCAAGCGTTCGGCCACGGCATAGCCGAAGCCCTGGGCGCCGCCGGTGATGATGGCGCTGCGGCCCTGGAAATCGTAATGATTCATTGAGTTCTCCTTCCCTGTTTCTTGATTGGGGTGGCGCAGGCCGCGTGGGCCTGCGCATCATTGTTTTTCTTATGAGTGGGGGTGACGCGGGGGCCGCAAGGCTTAGGCGTCGATGGTCTTCTGCTGTTGCTCACCCAGGCCATCGATGCCCAGGCGCATGACCTGGCCGGCGCGCAGGTAGACCGCTTCCGGCTTGACGCCCATGCCCACACCCGGCGGCGTGCCGGTGGAGATGACGTCGCCCGGCTGCAGGCTCATGAAGCGCGACAGGTAGGACACGATATGGGCCACGCCGAAGATCATGGTGCTGGTGCTACCGTTCTGGTAGCGCTTGCCATCGACTTCCAGCCACATGCCCAGCTTCTGCGGATCGGCGATTTCATCGCGGGTGACCAGCCAGGGGCCGATGGGACCGAAGGTATCGCAGCCCTTGCCCTTGTCCCAGGTGCCGCCGCGTTCGATCTGGTATTCGCGCTCGGAGACGTCGTTGACCACGCAATAGCCGGCCACGTGGGACAGGGCGTCCTTCTCGTCGATGTAGGTACCACCCTTGCCGATGACCACGCCCAGCTCGACTTCCCAGTCGGTCTTCTTGGAGCCGCGCGGGATCTTGACGTTGTCGTTGGGACCGACCACGGCCGAGGTCCACTTGTTGAACACCACCGGTTCGGCGGGGATGGGCAGGTTGGATTCGGCGGCGTGATCGGCGTAGTTCAGGCCGATGCAGATGAACTTGCCGATGTTGCCCACGCAGGCGCCGATACGCGGATTGCCATCGACCAGGGGCAGGCTGTTGATATCCAGGGCGCGGATCTTGGCCAGGGACGCTTCGTCCAGGGCGGCACCGTTGACGTCCTTGATATGAGCGGAGAGGTCGCGGATCTTGCCGGACTGATCCAGGATACCGGGCTTTTCTTGGCCAACCGGGCCGTAACGCAGGAGTTTCATCGTTGTTTCCTTGGGGAAAAAGAGTGTCTCGGAATGGCGCCCTGGCGCGGCCCCGGCAGCAATGCGGGGGAGGGCGTGGGACGGCCTGCTTGTTTTTCAGGCGTCGATAATACCAGTTTATTGGTAAGACCAATAGGCCAATTGACATCCGGGAAGGGAAAACGGGGCGCGAATGGTCCATCGCGCCCCGGCGCCAAGACGGCGCAAGGACAGGAGGGGGAGGGGCGGCTAGACGATCAGAACGTGGCCCACTCCTCTTCCTTGGCCTGTTGTTGGGCCGCAGGGCGGTGGCCCAGGCGGCCGGGCGCGACATGGGGCACGGCGGGAGGCACCACAGGTGCGCTTGGCCGGGTAGTGCGTGGCTCGTCCTGGTAGCCGATCGCCGTCTGTCCCAGGTTGAAGACGCTGACGATCTGGGCCAGGGTGTCGGCCTGCTCCTGCAAGGCGCGCGAGGCGGCGGCGGCTTCTTCGACCAGCGCGGCATTCTGCTGCGTGACGTCGTCCATCTGCATGATGGCCTGATTGATCTGCTCGATGCCGGAGGTCTGCTCCATGCTGGCCGACGTGATCTCGCCGATGATCGCCGTCACCTTGCGCGAGTTCTCGACGATGCCACCCATGGTCGTGCCGGCCTGATCGGCCAGGCGCGCGCCTACGGCGACCTTTTCCACCGAATCCTCGATGAGGCTCTTGACTTCCTTGGCGGCCGCGGCCGAGCGTTGCGCCAGGTTGCGCACTTCGCTGGCGACCACCGCAAAGCCGCGCCCCTGCTCACCCGCCCGGGCTGCCTCGACCGCAGCGTTGAGTGCCAGGATGTTGGTCTGGAAGGCGATGCCGTCGATCACGCTGATGATGTCCGCCACCTTCCTGGATGAATCGTTGATGGCGCTCATCGTATCGACCACCTGGGCCACCACTTCACCACCTGCCAGCGCCACGGTGGAGGCGTCCGAGGCCATTTGCTTGGCTTCCAGGGCGTTGTTGGCGTTGTGCTTGACGGTGGAGGTCAGCTCTTCCATCGACGATGCCGTTTCTTCCAGTGCGCTGGCCTGCTGTTCGGTGCGGGCAGACAGGTCCAGGTTGCCGGTGGCGATCTGACGCGAGCCGGTGGCGATGCTCTCGCTGCTGGTGCGCACCGTCTGTACCACCTCGCGCAGCGATGTTTGCATCATGTGCATGGCGTTGACGACGCTGCCTTCGCGCGCATGGCGAGTGTCGATGTGGGTACCCAGATCACCCGCGGCGATGGCATCGGCGGCGGCGGCCACGTCGCGCGGCTCGCCACCAAGTTGACGCGTCAGGTTGCGTGAGATGAGCAGCCCCAGGGCAACGCCGAAGAGCACTCCGCCGAAGGTCAGCGCCAGCAGCAGGGTACGAATGTGCGCGTAGATCAGGTCGGTCTCATCGTTGAGGCGGTCGGCGTTGTTCTTCTTGACCTCCATCATCTTGGTCATGCTCTCTTCGGCTTCATTGGCCAGTGGGCGTACCGAGGAGAACAGGCGACCAGTGGATTGGCGGACTTCGGCCAGCGGCTCCTTGCGTAGTTCGTCAGCGGTGGCCATGACGGCCACCCTGTAGTTGGCGAACGCTTGTTTGGCCCGGGCCACCAGCGCCAGGCCTTCGGGGGTATTGAAGCGTGATTCGGCGGCTTGCAATGCCAACGCGGCATTGTCCAGGTGCTTGCCAAGGTTGTTCAGGCTGGCCTCGCGTTCTTCCATGGAATCCGCCAGCATGGCCGAACGGATGGCGCGACTGGATGAGCTCAGGTCCAGCGTCGCCTGCGCGGAATGGCGCAGGCCGACCACCTGCATTTCATACATATCGGTCGCCATGTCATTGATCTGACCTGCCTTGAGTATGCCAATGGTGCCGATGGTGGCGCCGATGAGCGCAACGATCATGAAGCCACCGATGAGTTTGTGGCTGACTTTCAGATTGGTGAACCAGTTCATTACTGCCCCTTTTTGAACAAATTGCGCTGCGTCGCGCCGCTCATGTTGACTGCACAGCTTGACGGATGTGGTCTTGTCCAGATTGCGCCTGGCGCATGGGAACCTGTGGATCGGCCTCATCGGGTGAGTGGATCTGCCTGGGTCGGTGCAGGGAGGGTGAGGCGGGGAGAATGGGAGGGCTTTCCGACCAGGCGTAATCCGGGAATCACCGTCGACGTACGATCTTTTGTTCTTCTCGTGTCTGGCCTGCGGGACTGTATTACAGATGGGCGGCAGCGTTTAGCCCCTTTGGGATTGAAAGATTCTTTGCAGAATTGGCCTAATCAAGGCAGTTGGACGGATCGATGCGGAGAATTGGCCTATTCTTCGGCTAGCTCTCATGACGAGTTACGCAGGCGGAAAAATTGTCCAGTTGCTCGCAATTCGTACTGGTACGGGCTTTGTGACTCGGGGTGCGGGTCATTAGTAAAATAGTTGTTGTTTATGAATTATCAATAATAATTAATTATTAATGTAATTTTCTCGACCTAATCAATCCCCAACTCCTGTATTACATTCCGGTCTTGACGTGCTTTTGCTGTCGATCTTGACCTTTCAGGAAACATGAAGCGATGACGACGGGATTTTGCGCTCGTCCAATTTGTCCTGGATCGGGTAAGCAATCCGGGTTGCCTGATTCGAATGCAGGGCCGACAGCAGTGAGCCGGCCAAGCAGAGAGGCAGCTCACATTTGGACAATAAAATCTAGTCCGTACAATCCGTCATGCCAGGGAATCAGTTTAACTACATCATGTTGCGATAAAAGAAGATCACAGTGCGCCGCAGCCGGGATTGCGCTGCGTCGCATCAGTAAATTCAGTCAATGAGAAAACTTGGAATAGACGATTTGGCGCGAATGGCGACATTCGCGCGCGTGGTCGAACTGGGCGCTTTTTCTCGCGCCGCCAAAGCCCTGGGACTCACCACTTCCTCGGTCAGTCAGCACGTCAGGGCGCTTGAATTGTCATTACAGGCCACATTGCTCAACCGCTCCACCCGCAAGCTCAGCCTGACCGAGGCGGGAACGCTGTTCTACAAGCATTGCTCCCACATCGTCATGGCCGCCAGCGAGGCCGAGCAAAGCATCGCCGTGCTCAACAATGAGATGGTGGGGGAGCTGCGCATTGCGGTATCGAGCTTCATGTCCACCCAGTACCTGATTCCGGCACTGCGTGATTTCATCCGCCACAATCCCAGGATCAAGCTGCGTTTCGAAGTCGCTGACCACAACATCGACCTGATCGACCAGCGCATTGATCTGGCGCTGCGTGCGGGGCGCAACCGCCAGCCTGGCGATATTTTCCTCACGCATTTCAGCGATGTGTTGTGTGCCGCGCCCAGCTACCTGGAGAGCCGGCCGCCGATTCATTCGCCGGTGGACCTGCTGCATCATGATTTCCTGCTCTTCAATCCCCATGGAGAACCCAGCTTCCTGGAATTTTCCAATGAGGCCAGCGGAACGGTGAGGGTGCGACTGCAAGCGCGTATCAGCGCCAACCATGCACGTTCGCTGCGCTTTCTCGCCGTCGATGGACACGGCATCGTGCGCCTGCTGGAGAACAAGGCCGATGATGATCTCAAGGCCGGACGCTTGATGCGAGTCCTGCCGGAATGGTCGCTGGGTGGCTTCGATGTCTACGTGACCGTGCGCCATCGGGACAACATGCCCGCCAAGGTCAGGCAGTGCCTGGAGCATATCCAGCATTACTTCGATAGGAGCCCGAGGCCCGGTGTCGCGGCTCCGGCATCCTCTTGAGCCAGCTCTTGATGGCGCTGGCGTGGGTTCTCGCAGGAAGGGGTAACTGGTCGACAAAAGCGCGGCCTCCCGGAAGGAGGGCCGCGCCACGTTTTACTTCATCGGTCAATCGCGTCGGGTTTTACCACAGAGCTCACTTCACCCCCGCCGACACCGCCATCCGGTCAAAATCCCCATCCAGCTTGTCCAGCGACGCCGCAATGCGCTGCTTGTGCGCCTTGATCCAGGCGTCCTGCTGCGTCACGCGCGCATTGGCTTCGCGCAGCATGCGGTCCATCTCGGCCGGTTGCGGGCCGCCGACGGTGGCGCGGTTGCGCACGATGGCGACCGGGTCGAGGGTGCTGCGGAACTCCTGTTCCGACATCGGCAGCGTCTGCGGGAATTCCGAATTCAATACCGCTTCATGGTAGATGCGCTGCGCGTCTGCATACGGGAAATCAAGCGGGCGGATATCGTGGGCCTTGGCGTATTCCACCACCTCCGAGGCGAAGTGGTGACCCACCCGGAACGGCAGCTTGTACTTGCGCATCAGCACATCGGCCAGCTCCTGCGAGGCAGTCCAGTCGCTGTTGAGTTCTTCCAGCGCGCGCTTGGGATCGATCACCAGCGCGCCCAGGATGCTCTCCCAGTTCTTGAGCACCTTGGCCGTATTGAGCACCATCTCCTTGTTGGGTTTCACGTCCTTGGGGTCGCTCATGCCGGGCGGGATGTTGTGGGCAACGATGGCAATGCCCATGCCCTCGGAGAGCACCATCGAGGCATCGCGCCGAGTGCTGTTGAGCAGGCCGGGATTGCGCTTCTGCGGCATGGCCGAGGACACATAGGTGTTGGCGCCGCCTTCCTGCAGCAGGATCCACGGGCGCGGCTGCGCATATTGCGTCATCACGTCCTGGACGAAGGCGCCGGCATGCAGGGCGATGGAGGAGACGACGGCGCCGGCTTCCACCGGGCCATCCACGGCCGAGAGTTGCGCGGCGTCATAGGCGTTGTCGACGATGGCGGCAAAGCCCAGGTAGTCGGCCATGCGCTGGCGATTGAGCGGCCAGCTGGTGCCGTTGAGGACGGTGGTGCCCATGGCCGAGCGGTCCAGGCGCGCATAGGCTTCGCGCAGGCGTTGCGCATCGCGGTCCAGCGCGGCGGCAAAGCCCAGCAGGTAGTGGCCGTAGCTGTTGGGCTGCGCGGCCACGCCATTGGTGTAGTTGGGCACGATGGTGTCGCGCTGGCTGGCCGCCAGCTTGACCAGGGCGGCGGTGGTGGCGTTGAGCTGGGTGGCCAGGGTCAGCAGGTCTTCACGCAGGATGGCCGCGCGCAACGTGGCCAGCATGTCCTGGCTGGAGCGGCCGGCATGCAGCAGCGTGATCTGCGGGCCGGCGGCCTGGATCAGCAGCGGCTCGAAGGTGATCACCAGCGTCGGGCGCTTGGCGCCGGGCAGCTCGCCATCGGCCAGCACCTTGCGGATACCCTTGACCACCAGCGGCGTCATCGACTTGTCCAGCAAGCCTTCGTCGGTATTGATGACGGCGCTGGCCTTGTTGATTTCGCCTAGCCAGAAGAATTCATCGTGGCGCGCGGTTTGCTGGGCGTGCAGTGAGGCTGTGCTGCCCAGCAGGGCGGCGGCGAGGGCGAGGGTGGTGAGCTTGGGCAATGCAGTCTCCTGGGTGTGCGTCTGGCGAGGTGGGTGTGAGTACTTGTTGGAATATGCCGCCAACCGTTGATGAAAACGGCTGGCAGGGCGCCTATCTTAGCGGGCAATCGCGATTCTTTTTTTTCCTGCTGCCGTTAAGCGCCATGGATGGCGCCGCAGGTAGGATATACTGTTCATCCATACAGTTATTCATTTCCCGTCACCGCAATGCCCGCCGCCGCTGACTACCGCTTCTACTACCTCGGCAATTTCCAGCAAGTGCTGGACTGGATCGCCCAGCGCTACGATGATCTTCTGAGCGACGCGGAGCGCGACTTCATGGCGACCTTCTCCGACTTGCCCCTGGCGGCGCGCGCGCTGTTCGTGCGCATGATGATGCGCCGGGGCGAGTTCTTCCGCGCCAGCAAGCTCGACTATCCCGAGATCGGCGACCCGTTGCAGGCGGCTGCCGCTTTGCCCGCCGCCTGGCTGGGCTATGACCCAGTGCTAACGCTGGAACAGGTGTTCGAGCTCTCGACCAAGCCCGAGCTGGTCCGGTGTTTTTCTCCGGGCGGCGCCCTGAAGTCGGCGCGCAAGAGCGAACTGCTGGCGCGGCTGGGCGAGGATCCCGCCCACGCCCGAGCGCGTCCTTGGTCGCAGTGGCAGGTGGGCGGCGCGGATGTGCTCCTGCACCTGCGGCAACAGGCCCTGTGTGATCGGCTGCGCCTGATGTTCTTCGGCAACCTGCGCCAGGACTGGAGCGAATTCGTGCTCGCCGACCTGGGCATGTTCCGCTATGAGCGCATCGCCTTCGCGCCGCAGGCACGGGGTTTCCGCAGCCGCGCCGATATCGACCACTACCTGCACCTGCATGCCTGCAAGGAGCGCTACCACGCTGGCGAGGCGCCGGCCGCGATCCTGCCGGCGCTGCTGGCGGGCGTGCCGGCAGGCGGCTACGACAATGCCTGGCTGGCCAGTCGTTTCGATCGCCTGATGTTCCAGCTGGGCCAGGCGTTCGAGAAGGCGCAGGACTGGGTGCAGGCCCAGGCCGTCTATGCGGCCTGCCGCTATCCCGGTGCGCGCGCCAGGACGGTGCGCGTGCTGGAAAAACACGGCAAGTTCGGCGGCGCCCATGCCTTGCTGCAGGAGGCCTTGCGTGCCCCCGAGAGCGAGGCGGAGCGCCAGCACCTGCTGCGCATGGCGCCGCGCCTGGCACGCCAGCTGGGGCATCCGCCGCCATCACGCGAGGTGGCGCCGGTGGTGGCGCGCATGGACCTGGTCCTGCCACCTACGGGGCAACGTGTCGAGGCGGTCGTGCAGGCACACCTGCATGGCACGCAGGCGCAGGTCTTCTATGTCGAGAACACGCTGGCCACGGCCCTGTTCGGCTTGCTCTGTTGGGACGCCATCTTCGCGGCGACGCCGGGTGCCTTCTTCCATCCCTTCCAGCGTGGGCCGGCCGATCTCTACAGCGCTGACTTCCACGCGCGCCGACAGCAGGAATTCGCGCATTGCCTGGCTCGTCTCGATGATGGCAGTCATTGCCAGGCCATCCTCGCCACCTATGACGCCAAGCTCGGCCTGCAGTCTTCCTTCGTGGCCTGGGACGGGTTGTCGCGGGAGCTGTTGGTCATGGCGCTGGACTGCATTCCGGCAGCGCACCTGAAGCTGTGGTGCCTGCGCATCCTGGAGGATGTGCGCGAGAACCGCAGCGGCTTTCCCGACCTGATCCAGTTCTGGCCGGATGAGCAGCGCTATCGCATGATCGAGGTCAAGGGACCCGGTGATCGCCTGCAGGACAACCAGCAGCGCTGGCTGGCCTATTGTGCCCGTCACGACATGCCGGTCTCGGTGTGCTACCTGCAATGGATGCCGGAGGCGGCATGAGCGAGGGCACACGCTATACCGTCTCGGTGCGGGCCCTGTGCGAGTTCACCGCCAAGCAAGGCGACCTCGACCTGCGCTTCACGCCCACGCCGACCGCGCAGGAGGGCATGGCCGGTCACGCCGTCGTGGCCAGCCGGCGCGGCGAGTCCTACCAGCGCGAAGTGGCGCTGGCGGGCGAGCATGGCCCCCTGCTGGTACGCGGTCGTGCCGATGGCTACGACCCCACGCGGACCCTGCTGGAAGAGGTAAAGACCTATCGCGGCCAGCTGGCCAGCGTCCCCGACAATCATCGCCACCTGCACTGGGCGCAGTTGCGTGTCTATGGGCATCTGCTGTGCCAGAAGGAGGGGCTGGACAGTGTCAACTTGGCGCTGCTGTATTTCGATATCGGCAGCCAGGAGGAGACCCGCTTCGAAGAAAACCGCAGTCGCGCCGAGCTGGCGGCGATCTTCGCGCAACAGTGCGAGCGCTTTATGGCCTGGGCCGAGCAGGAGCTGGCGCACCGTGGCCAGCGCGATACGGCACTGCAGGCGCTGCGCTTTCCGTATGGCGATTTCCGGCCCGGGCAGCGGCAACTGGCCGAGGCGGTCTTCCGTGCCCAGGCCAGCCGGCGCAACCTGCTGGCCCAGGCCCCGACCGGGATCGGCAAGACCCTGGGCACCCTGTTCCCGGCGCTCAAGGCGGCGCCCTCGCAGCAGCTGGACAAGATCCTCTTCCTGGCCGCCAAGACCCCTGGCCGGCAACTGGCGCTGGATGCCCTGGCCAGCCTCAAGGGCGATACCGGCCTGCCGCTGCGCGTGCTAGAACTGAGCGCCCGCGACAAGGCCTGCGCCTACCCGGAGCGCCTGTGTCGCGGCGACTCCTGTCCACTGGCGCAGGGCTTCTATGATCGCCTGCCGGCAGCACGCGCAGCCTGCCTGGAGGCCCCGCTGCTTGATCGCCAGGTCGTGCGCGAGATCGCCCTGCAGCACCAGGTCTGCCCCTACTACCTGGGCAGCGAGATGACGCGCTGGAGCGATGTCATCGTCGGCGACTACAACTACTGGTTCGACGGCGGCGCCATGCTCTATGCGATGGCGCAAGCCCACGACTGGCGCGTGAGCGTGCTGGCCGACGAGGCCCACAACCTGGTGGCGCGTGCCCGCAGCATGTACAGCGCCCAGTTGCATCGCGCTGGCCTGCGCGCGGCCCGTGCCGTGGCGCCGCCCGTGGTGGCCAAGGCGCTGGAGAAGCTGGGTCGCACCTGGAGCGCCACCGGCAAGAAGGCCCTGCTGCCCTATCAGGTGCTGGAGAGCATCCCGCCCAAGCTGGTCGATGCCCTGAGCGCCAGTGTCAGCGCCATCAGCGAACACCTCGCGCAGGTCGCGGTGCCGCTGGAGCCGCCGCTGCGCGATTTCTACTTCGAGGCCATGGCTTTCGTGCGGCTGGCTGAATCCTTCGGGCCGCATTCCTTGCTGGACATCACCCGCGAGGACGAGCGCAATACCGTGCTCTCGATTCGCAACGTGGTGCCGGCGCCTTTCCTGGGGCCACGCTTTGCCCAGGCCCATGCCACCACACTGTTCTCGGCCACGCTGGCGCCCTGGCACTATTTCGCCGACCTGCTGGGCATGCCGCAGGACACGGCCTGGATCGATGTGGAATCGCCTTTCCAGGCCAGTCAGCTGGAGGTGCGGGTGGCGGCCGATATCTCGACCCGCTGGCAGGGCCGGGCGGCGTCGGTGGCACCGATCTGTGCGCTGATGGCGCGCCAGTATCATGAGCGGCCGGGCAACTACCTGGCCTTCTTTTCCAGCTTCGACTACCTGCAGCAGGTGCGCGACGCCTTCGAACGTGCGCACCCGGATATTCCTGTCTGGCAGCAATCGCGCCGCATGAGCGAGGCCGATCGCGATGCCTTCCTGGCCCGCTTTGCCGTGGGCGGGCAGGGCATCGGCTTTGCCGTGCTGGGAGGTTCCTTTGGCGAGGGTGTGGACCTGCCGGGCGAGCGCCTCATCGGCGCCTTCGTCGCCACGCTAGGACTGCCGCAGGTCAATCCGGTCAACGAGCAGTTGCGCCTGCGCATGGATGCGCTCTTCGGTACTGGCTACGACTACACCTATCTCTACCCCGGCATGCAGAAGGTGGTGCAGGCGGCTGGGCGCGTCATCCGCACCGAGTCCGATCGCGGAACGGTCTGGCTGATCGACCAGCGCTTTGCCCAGCCCCGTGTGCAGGCCTTGTTGCCGGACTGGTGGGTCGTGGAAGGGCAAGAGGTCGATGTACGCCCGGATCAGCTCGTTTGATGT
Source organism: Herbaspirillum sp. NPDC087042 (assembly GCF_044745245.1). Classification (NCBI taxonomy): domain Bacteria; kingdom Pseudomonadati; phylum Pseudomonadota; class Betaproteobacteria; order Burkholderiales; family Oxalobacteraceae; genus Herbaspirillum; species Herbaspirillum sp. NPDC087042. The sequence continues at coordinate 102,651 of NZ_JBIUZW010000008.1, forward strand.
TGTTTGTATACGCAATGCGTAAATAATTTGATTTAAATGGCGCGCTTGTCTATCATTCTGCGCATGGATATCGCACAACAAGTCTTTCTGCGCAACGCATTGCGTAGTCTCAACATGACCCGAGAGGGTTTTTCGCAGCGCATAGGCTGTACCAAGCGCGCCCTGGATACCTGGCTGCTCCCCGACGAGTCGCGCGAGTTCAGGGCCATGCCGGAGATGGCGCGGCGCTTCATCTCGGAGATCCTGCAATCCCATGCCGGCCAGGCCAGCCCGCAGGAAGGCGCGCCAGGCAGCGGGGCAGGGGAGGCACTGCCCAGGGAGTTCGGTCGCCTGAGCCACCTGCTCTCGGTCGAGCAGTTCACCCGGGACTCGGCCGAACGACTGTGTACCCTGGCCGATGCCATGCAGCCCATCGCGCGCCGGCGCAAGGTCAGCCGCGTGCTGGAAGGGGCGGTACTGGCCAACCTGTTCTTCGAGGCCAGTACCCGCACCCGCCTGAGCTTCGCCTCGGCCTTCATGCGCCTGGGCGGGTCGGTGTGCGATACCACCGGTTTCACCTATTCCTCCATGGCCAAGGGCGAGTCCATTGCCGATACCAGCCGCACCATCAGCGGCTACGCCGACGTGATCGTGGTACGTCATCCCGAACAGGGCTCGGTGGCGCAGTTCGCCGCCGCTACCAATGTACCGCTGATCAACGGCGGTGATGGCGCAGGGGAGCACCCGACCCAGGCGCTGATCGATCTCTACACGGTACAGCGCGAGTTCTCGCGGCTGGGCAAGCTGGTCGATGGCGCCCATATCGTCATCAGTGGCGACCTCAAGTACGGCCGCACGGCGCACTCGCTGATCAAGCTGCTGTCGCTCTACAAGGCGATGCGCTTCACGCTGGTGTCACCGCCCTCGCTGGAGATGCCGGAAGACATTGCCCAGCTGATCGCCCTGCGCGGCCACGATGTGGTGGTGGCCGATCGTCTGGAAGATGCCCTTCCCGGTGCCGACGTGGTCTACACCACGCGCATCCAGCGCGAGCGGCTCACCGGCGAGCGCATCGACGCCTATCTCTCCGCCTTCGAGATCAACCGCAAGGTGATCGACCAGTACTGCAAGAAGGATGTGATCGTGATGCACCCCTTGCCACGCGACAGCCGTCCCGGCGCGCATGATCTCAATACCGACCTGGATGGCGATGCACGCCTGGCGATCTTCCGCCAGACCGACAACGGCGTGCCGGTGCGCATGGCGATTTTCGCCACCGTGCTCGGCGTGGATGGCATCGTGCAGCGCTCGTTGCATGACGCTGCCTGGGCAGTGCCGCAGGCGATCGGGCCGCATGACCTGGCCATCGATGAGTTGCCCTATGCGGTCAGCTCGACTCCCGCACCACAATCCTGAACCCCACATCGACAATGCGCTGCGCCGGCTCCTGCCCGGCGATCCGCTGCAGCAGCGCTTCGGCCGCCAGTTCACCGATGGCCTGGCGGTCGACCTTGACGGTGGTCAGGGCAGGGTAGGTGTGGGCGGCAAAATCGAAATCGCCAAAGCCGATCACGCCTAGTTGTTGCGGGATGCGCAGGCCCCGTGCCAGTGCCTCGGTCAGCACGCCGTGGGCCAGCGGGTCGCTGCCGCAGGCGATGGCGTCCAGCGCGTGGCCTTGTTCGATCAGCGTGGCCAGGCCTTCCCGGCCATGCTGCAGGGTGGCCGGCGAGGCGCTCAGGATGCTGGCTACGGGGGCGACGCCATGGCGCTGCAAGGTCTCGGTAAAGGCCTGGCGACGGCGCGTGGAGCGGTCGTCGTCCAGCCACAGCATGGCGATCTTGCGGTAGCCGCGCTCCAGCAGGTGGGTGGCCATGGCCTCGCCCACCTTTTCATGCGAAAACCCCACCACCATGTCGATCGGCGACAGCGACTGGTCCCAGATCTCCACCACCGGGGCGCCGGTGGAGATGATCTTCTGGCGCGTCTCCGGGGCATGCCGGATGCCGGTCAGCACGATGCCATCGGGGCGCCTACTCAGGATGGCCGAGATCAGCTCTTCTTCCCGCGCATTGTAGTAACCCGACAGGCCCAGCAGGAGCTGGTAGTTGGCCTGCCACAGGCGGTCCGACAAGGCCTGGATCGTTTCCACGAAGATGGAGTTGGAAATCTGCGGCACGATCGCCGCGATCAACCGGGTCTTGCTGCCTGTCAAGGCGCCGGCCAGCTGGTTGGGGATGTAGCCGGTGATGCGCACTGCGCGCTGTACCGCTTCCACGGTATGCGGCTTGACCAGCTCGGGTTTGTGGATGGCGCGCGAGACCGTGATGGGCGATACCCCGGCTACCCGCGCCACATCCTTGAGCGTCACGGCCATACGGTTGGGCAGCGCGCCCAGTGACTCGCCATGGGTGGCAAATTCTTCGATGAAGGGCGGGGGAGACTCGGTCGGTTTCATGATGCGTGGCAAGGTCGGCCCGGCGCCAGTGCGCGCGGCTGCCTATGATAGCGCAATCAAAATTCGATTGACCTTTTTCCATTAGACGGCTCATAATGATTGCGCAATCATTTTTGCGATCACAATAACAACATGCGGCCAGCCAGGCCGCGACGATGTGGCGGCGACCTGTGCGACAGGGCGGTTCCGGCATGCGAGGCATGTCCGCGTCCTGCTTCACCCAGGGAGTCGACGCGCATGAGCCATCCGTGTTTTCCAGTGCTTAGGGCGGGACTGATCCCTCCCTTTTATTTTGCCTAGAAATGATTGCGCAATCATTTGTGGGGGCTGGCGGCACGGATCGAGTCAAAGAACCTCAAGGAGACAACAACATGCAAAGAGCAGCACCGGCCAGCCCGAAGCGAACCCAGATTCGCTATCTCATCCTGGCCATGATTTTCGTGGTGACGGTGTTCAACTATGTGGACCGCGCCACGCTGTCCATCGCCGCGCCCGCCATGCGCAAGGACCTCGGCTTCGATGCCATCACCATGGGCATTGCCTTCTCGGCCTTCGGCTGGGCCTATACGGTGATGCAGATCCCGGGCGGGATCCTGCTGGACCGCGTCGGTTCGCGCGTGCTGTATGGCCTGAGCCTGATCGTCTGGTCGGTCTTCACCTTCCTGCAGGGCAATGTCGACCTGTTTTCATCGGCCTTCCTGGTCCTGTTCACGCTGCGCTTCCTGATGGGCGTGGCCGAGGCGCCGGCCTTCCCGGCCAACAACCGCCTGACCGTGATGTGGTTTCCCAAGCATGAACGCGGCCTGGCCACGGCCATCTTCCAGTCGGCCCAGTACTTCGCACTGGCGGCCTTCACGCCGGTGATGACCTGGACGCTCAGTCGCTGGGGATGGCACTACATCTTCTTCGTCACCGGTGCGGCCGGTATCGGCCTGGGCCTGCTCTGGTTCGCCGTGGTGCAGGAGCCCAAGAAGCACAGGCACACCAATGCCGCCGAAATCGCCTATATCGAAGAGGGTGGTGGCATGCCCACCATCGGTGATGTGAAGACACCATTCTCCTGGGCCAACATCAAGTCCATCTCGGCCAACCGCATGATGGCGGGCATCTACCTGGGCCAGTTCTGCCTGACCTCCATCACCTGGTTCTTCCTGACCTGGTTCCCCACCTACCTGATGGAAGCCAAGGGCATGTCCATCCTCAAGGTCGGCCTGGTGGCCGCCATCCCGCCGCTGGCCGGCTTCGTCGGCGGCATGGTCGGCGGAGTCTGGTCGGACTGGATGATCCGGCGCGGCTACAGCCTCACGGCAGCGCGCAAGACCCCCATCATCATCGGCCTGTTTGCCTCTTGCTCCATCGTGGTGGCCAACTATGTGTCGTCGGTGCCGATCGTGGTGGCGGTGATGTCGCTGGCCTTCTTCGCCAAGGGCGTGGGCAACCTCGGCTGGTGCATCGTCGGCGATGTCTCGCCCAAGGAATCGATGGGCATCGCCGGCGGTATGTTCAACCTGTTCGGCAACCTCGCCAGCATCGTCACGCCCATTGCCATCGGCTACTTCGTCAAGACCACCGGTTCCTTCGAAGCCGCGCTGACCTACGTCGGTGCCGTGGCGGCCCTGGGCGCCTGCTCCTACCTCTTCATCGTGGGCAAGCTGGAACGCCTGGACGGCGGCGATTTGTCCGCGCCGCCGCAGGCGCCCATGAGCAGCGTCACCGGGCAGAACCAGCGCGCCTGAGCATTCCAATCTTCCATTCTCCAATCAACGCATTTCCCGCAGGGAGCACACATGACCAGCACCACGACCTCCGCAACCTCCTCGGGCGACAAGATCGCCTGGGTCAGGATTTCCTCGACCTACCTGCCGCTGGCCAATCCCATCAGCGATGCCAAGGTCCTCACCGGACGCCAGAAGCCGATGACCGAGATCGCCATGCTCTTCGTCGAGATCGAAACCACCGACGGTCATCAGGGCCTGGGTTTCAGCTATTCCAAGCGCGCCGGTGGCCCCGGGCAATTTGCCCACGCCCGCGAGATCGCCCCGGCCATCATCGGCGAAGACCCCAACGACATCGGCAAGATCTGGGACAAGCTGTGCTGGGCCGGCGCCTCGGTGGGCCGCAGCGGCCTGTCGACCCAGGCCATCGGTGCCTTCGACGTCGCCTTGTGGGACATGAAGGCCAAGCGCGCCGGCCTGTCGCTGGCCAAGCTGCTGGGGTCGCATCGTGATTCGGTGCGCTGCTACAACACCAGTGGCGGCTTCCTGCATACGCCGCTGGAACAGTTGCTGGTCAATACCACGGCCTCGCGCGAGAAGGGTATCGGCGGCATCAAGCTCAAGGTCGGCCAGCCCGACTGCGCCCTCGATATCAAGCGCGTCGCCACCGTGCGCGAACACCTGGGTGACTTCCCGCTGATGGTCGATGCCAACCAGCAGTGGGATCGCCCGACCGCGCAGCGCATGTGCCGTACCTTCGAACAGTTCAACCTGGTCTGGATCGAGGAGCCGCTGGACTGCTACGACTACGAAGGCCATGCCGCCCTGGCGGCCCAGTTCGATACGCCCATTGCCACCGGCGAGATGCTCACCAGCGCCGCCGAGCATGGCGAGCTGATCCGTCACCGCGCCGCCGACTACCTCATGCCGGATGGTCCGCGCGTGGGCGGCATCACGCCTTTCCTGAAGGTGGCCGGGCTGGCCAGCCATGCCGGGCTGATGCTGGCCCCGCACTTCGCCATGGAACTGCACGTGCACCTGGCGGCGGCCTATCCGACCGAACCCTGGGTCGAGCACTTCGAATGGCTGGAGCCGCTGTTCCATGAACGGCTGGAATTGAAGGATGGCCGCATGCTGGTGCCGACCCGTCCCGGCCTGGGCCTGACCCTGACCGAGCAGGCCCGCGCCTGGACCCGCGAGCGCGCCGAGATCGGCCAGCGGCCCTGAGTCATTTCCACTGCCATCACCACAACATCAAAGGAGGAGACACCCATGGCAACCCGACGCGATCTGCTCAAGGCCGGTATGGCCGCCGCACTCGGCTCGGCGGCATTGAGCCGCCAGGCCAGCGCCGCCAGCGAGGGCGCCACGCCCGCAGGCAAGCCGCTGATCATCGATTCGCATGTGCATGTGTTCGAGCGCAACCCGGCCTATCCCTTCGGCTCGGCCACCACCTTCCCCACCTTCGTGCCACCGACGGTGGATGCCACGCCCGAAACTCTGCTGGCGCTGATGAAGGCCAACGATGTGGCGCGCACCGTGCTGATCCAGCACATCTGCTACAAGTGGGATAACAGCTACCTGGCCGATGTGCTCAAGCGTTATCCGGCGCATTTCAAGGGCGTGTGCCGGGTCAACCCGGAAGATCCGGCCGCACCGGACCACCTCAGCATGTGGGTGCAGGAGAAGGGCTTCAACGGCGTGCGCATCAGCCCCTTCGAGGATGCGCGCTTCGACTGGATCCGTGGCCCGCTGATGCCGCCGCTGTGGCAGCGCTGCCAGGCGCTGAAGGTACCGATGACGGTGCTGACCGATCATTCGCGCCTGCAGGATGTGATGCGGCTGGTGGAGAAATTCCCCGACCTTACCGTGGTCATCGACCACATGGCCGACATCCGCCCGGATCATCCCGAGCAACTGGCGGCGCTGCTGGCCTTTGCGCGCTATCCGAAGGTGTTCGTGAAGATCTCCCACATGTGGTCGATCTCGGACCAGCCCTATCCCTACCGGGATTCGCAGGACCAGGTCAAGCGCTTGCTGGATGCCTTCGGCGCCAGACGGCTGATGTGGGGGACCGACCATCCGGTCTCGCTGCCCAACCTGCCGTATGAGAAATCGGTGGCGCTGTTCCGCGATCAGTTGTCCTTCCTCTCCGAGGCGGACCGGCAGCAGATCCTGGGCAAGACGGTGCAGGAGGTGTGGCCGTTCGGCCTGACGGGCTGATGGCCTGATGGTTAGACGTGCGCGAGGCCATGCCGATGCCGCCTCGCGCATCAGTTTCCCTGGTGAAACATGCTGCCGGTTTGCCCGGCTGCCGGCCGTGATCATGTCGACATGTTGGAGTGCGGAGCGCCCGCCTGCTAAACTGGCCGACTTGCCCACTGAAAAAAGCGGCCTCCAGGCAGCGTCCTGGCTAGCACCAACACCAAATTGACTGACGACATCGACCCCTCCGCCCCGGCGGACGACCACGAATCCGGCTCCTTCGAAAGCTACTTCCGCGATCCCGCCATGGCGGCGGAGTCGCCCCTGGCCTGGGCCCTGGGGCAGCGCCTGGAGTTGCTGGACACCCTGCGCGGGCTGCTCTCGGGCGGCCAGGCGGCGGCGCGCCTGCGGCTGTGGGTGTTCCTGGAGCTGGCCGCCAAGCCGCAAGGGCGGCTGCAACGCGAAGACCTCAACCAGCTTTTCTATGCCTTGAAGCCCGAGGCCCTCGATACCGCCCTGAAGCGCCTGCGCGAGCTGGGCCTGGTGGTCTGGGATACCACGGCGCAGGATTACTCCCTCTCGCCGCTGGCCCAGCAGCTGCAGGCCTTGCTGGCGCCCCTCACACGCGCCGTCGGCGAGGATGACGACATGGCCGCGCTGCTGGCCCAGGTGGCCGGTGCCCAGGCGCTGGGGTTGTCCGATCCCAGCCAGATCCGCCATCTGCATGCCCAGCTGGCACGCCTGCACGACCAGTTCGCCGATGCCATCGAAAGCGGTTCCGAGGCCCGGCTGCGCGAGGCCCAGCCACGCTTCGAGCGGGCCTTGAAGCTGGTGCACCGGGCCGGCGAGGCACTCACCGCCCTGATCCGCAGCGAACACGACGACGCCCGCCTGGAACGCGAGGCGCGTGCCCTGGGCAATGGCCAGGCGCGCCTGTTGACCATGGCCAGCCAGTTCACCCGCGCCCTGCAGCAGGCCGACCGCCAGCGCGTGACCCTGGGCAGCACCGGCGTGACCAGCTCGGATGTACGGCGCTGGCTGCAATCCCATCCCGATCCCTCGCAACTAATGGGAGAGGCGCTGTCGATGGGCGTCAAGCCGGTCTTCATCAGCGGCCATGAGCTGGTGGACGTGGCCGAGGGCGAATTCGAACGCGACCGCCCCGATCCGCAGCGCTCCCAGGGCCTGCCGCCGCCGTCCCAGGCCGTGGCCGGCGAGATGGAAACCCTGCGCATGCCGGTGGAGCTGGGTGACCTGATCAGCCAGCTGGGCCAGCTTGCGCTGCTCGCACCAGCGGGCGAGCAGCCCCAGGACGGCGCCGACGCGCTCACCGCGCAGCCGCTGGCCGATGTGGTGCTGGGCGGCAGCTTCGGCAAGGCCGCCTATCGCATGCAGTTGCTGCCGCTGCTGGGCGACCGCCAGGCCCGCACGTTGCAGGGCCAGACCGGCGACCTGGCACGGCTGCCGTGGCAGGCTGGCTTCCTGCCCGTCATCGAAAAAGTCGATGATCCCGATGTGCTCGCCATGAGCGCCGGGGCCATCCATCCCGAGTCTTCCCAAGAAAAGAATCATGAGTGATACCCCCGACGAGGCCGGCCTGCTGGCCGCCGAACTGCTGGCGCGCCGCTGGCTGCCACGCAAGCATCCGCGCGTGCGTCGCGCCCTGATCGATGCCGAGCTGTGGCAGGCATTGCAGGATCGCCTGGCCCAGGTGGGCCTGCGCCTGGTGGACAACATCCACGCCGACCATATCAGCGTGGTGCTGGTGCGTGGCGCCGAGCGTGTGGTCTTCGGCGAGGCCGGCATGGATGCCAACAACAATATCGAGCTGCCGCGCGACGCCATCTCCTTGCTGGTGGTGCTGTGGTCGCTGATCGTGCTGCCCAAGCGCGAGCGCCAGTCGGCGCGCGCCAGCAGCGGCGAGGGCGAGCAGCAGGAAGAAATGTTCAACAAGGAAAAGCCCATGCCCAGCGCCGCCGCCGTCAGTCCGGTGGTGTCCTACCGATCGCTGCTGGCCGACTTCGGCCCGCAGCTGGGCAAGAAGATGCGCCTGGATGGCAATCTGCGGCGCCTGGAGGCGCATGGTTTCATCGTGCGCCGCGGTGACGACATCGCCGAAGGCCCGCTGCTGGATTTGCTGCTGGACTACGACGCCCTGGCCCCGCGCATCCTCGATGGCGCGCTCGGCGATGTGCTGGCGCGCGCCACGGCGCGCGAGGCGCAAGCCGAGGCCGAGGCGATCACGCCCGCCGATGCGCATGACGATTCCAGCGTCGAGCCCCAACAAGATCCCGAGGGAGAAGCCTGATGTTCCACCTGCAATCCCTTGAACTGCTGCAGTGGGATTACTGCCAGCGCCTGACCATGCCGCTGGACGGCTCCATCATTACCATTGCCGGCCCCAACGGTTCCGGCAAGACCACGCTGCTCGATGCCATGCGCACGCTGCTGGGTCTGGAATGCTCGGGTGGGCGCAGCTACAAGACCTACGCCCGCCACGCCAATGCCGATACCACCTGGCTGCGGGCCACGGTCGACAACCGTCCGCATGGCCGCCAGACCTCGACCCGCCCCTTCGCCCGCAACCTGCTCTATGCCGACCAGGTGACCCTGGCTTGCCGCATCGAGCGCAATGGCGGCGACTGGCAGCGGCGTTACTGTATGAGCGATGGCGACGTGCCCATCGAAACCCTGGCCCAGATGCCCGAGAAGGAATGGCTGGGCCTGGAGCATTGGCGCAAGCGTCTGGAAGGCGCCGGCCTGTCGCGCGCGATTGCCCGCGTGCTGGCGCTGGAACAGGGCCAGACCGACCGCCTGTGCGAGTTCTCGCCCAAGGAATTGCTGCGCCTGGTCTTCGAAGTCTTCGGTGACCAGGAAGTGCTGGACCGCTACGAAGAAGCCCGCCGCCACCAGCGCGACCTGGCTGCCGAAGTGGTGCTGGCCGAGCAGGAACTGGCGCATAGCCAGGCGCAACTGGCGCAGCTCGACAGCCGCGTGAACCTGTATCGCCAATACCAGGGCAAGTTGCGCGAGCGCGAGATCCTGGCCGCCGAAGTCATTCCCGTGTTGCGCTGGCATGAAGAGCGCCAGGGCACGGCTACCCGCCTGCGCGAGCTGCACCGCCAGCGCCTGCATCACAATGGCCAGCGCCGCCAGCGTGCCGGCGATGGCCTGCAGTTGTCGCTGCTGGTGCAACAGCAGCAGGAAGCCCGCGACCGGGTCACCACGCTGGAGCAGGACAAGAACGACGCCCACACCGCCCAGCAAAAGGCACGCGATGCCGAGAAGCCGGTCGAGGTGCTGGTGCGCCAGGCCGACGAGCTGCAGGCGCTGTCGGCGGTGGAGGGTGACTCCGCGCAACTGATGGCGCGCGTGACCGAGCTGGAACAGCAGAAGACCGAACTCAATGACCGCTGGCGCGCGCTGGAAAGCCAGCGCAAGGACGCCCAGGGTGCGCTGGAGCGGCTGACCGGCCAGCGCCAGGCGCCCAAGCCGGGCGAGGTGCAGCAGTTCTCGCGCAGCCTGCGCCAGGCCGGCATCGGCCATCACATCCTGGCCGACCTGATCGAGATCACCGATGACCACTGGCGTGCCGCCGCCGAAGGCGTGCTGCGGGCCTCGCGCTGGGTGGTGGTGCTGGAAGATGGCAAGGACGAGGGTGCCGCCATGGCCCTGGCCGAGCGTGAGCGCTATCGCCACTACGTGGTCTCCGATGTCGCCGCTGCACCGGCCCAGCCGCCGGCCGACAGCCTGCTGGCGGTGCTGCGCTTCTCGGCCAAGGCGCCGTCCTGGCTGTTGCGCCAGCTGGCGCAGATCAGTCGCGTGGCCGACACCGTCGAGGGAGCGCGCCAGGGTGGCGAGTGGATCACGCCGCAAGCCTATTGGCGCGATGGTCGCGGTGGCCGCAGCGTCTGGAGTGACCCGGGTGACTACCAGTTCGGCGCCGCCGCGCTGGCCTCGCGCCAGACCTCGATCCAGAAACGCCTGGCCACGCTGGACGAGCAATTGACCGACGTGGTGCTGCAGCAGAACGATATCAAGCGCCAGCTGGAGGCCGCCAGAAAGGCCAGCGAGGGACACCTCGCCGTGGAAGAGCTGGCCCGTCGCAGCGAAGAATTCGAAGAGGCGCGACGCCAGCTGCCCGCCCTGCGTCTGGCCCGCGTGGCCGCCAGCGAGCGCTGGAGCCGGCTCGATACCGAACATGGCGAGGCAATCGCCCAGCGCACCACGATCGATGGCAAGCACGCGGCCCTGCAACGCCGCCTGCGCGAGACCGAAGGCGACCTGGCCGGGCAGGAACGCGAATGGCGCAGCCGCCACGACGAGCAGCGCGCCCGCGCGCTGGCCTCGCGGGCGCAGAAGGCGCGCTTCCCGCAACGCTGGATCGCCGGCGATGCCCTGCAATCGCTCTACGAGAAATACACCAATGCCAAGCAGGCGGAGCTGCGCATGGGCGCGGTCGAGCACGAGCTGGAGAGCGGCAACTGGGAGAAGGACGCCAGCGTCGAGGACAAGCACCTGATCATGCAGGGTACCGTGGGCAACCAGCGCAATGAGCTGGATTCGCGCAAGGCCAGCAATTCGGCCGCGGAAGAGGCGGTGGGCAATGCCCGCGAGCGTTACATCGACGTGCTGCGTGCCACGGTACGGCGCTATCGCCGCAACATCGTCGACCTCGGTGCACTGGCCGGCGTGGTGGTCAGCGCTGACCTGCCGCATCTGGAAAACGACGACACCATCCTGCGCCAGGCCGAGCTGAAGGTCAGCTTCAACTTCGATGGCAAGGGCGAGATCGGCCTCAACGACGGCGAAGCCTCCGGTGGCCAGCAGGTGATCAAGTCGCTGATCCTGCTGGTGGGTCTGCTCAAGGACGACGACATGCCAGGCGGTTTCGTCTTCATCGATGAACCTTTCGCCCACCTGGATGTGCGCAACATCCAGCTGGTCAGCAACTTCCTCAAGTCCACCCGCGCCCAGTACGTGCTGACCACGCCGATCACCCACAACGTCGAGGTGTTCGAGCCGGCCGATATCACGCTGGTGACATCCAAGAAGCCGCGTGAAGCCCGCTGGGCACCGCCGATCGGGGTGTTGCAGCGGCGCCCTGCAGCATAGGGCAGAGGGCAGACGCGCGCCTGCGTATCGGCGCGCGTCACCCTGTCACTGCATCACTGCGTCAGGAACTGCACCAGCGCCTGCGTGAACGCGCGGGGTTGCTGCTGGTTGGAGATATGCGCGGCATCGAACTCCACATACAACGCACCGGGAATGGTGGCGCGCATGAACTGGGCGTCCGCCGGTGGCGTGGGGACGTCGCCGCTGCCGGCGATCACCAGCGTTGCTGCGCGGATGCCGGCAATGGCTTCGCGCAGGTCGTTGTCGCGCACGGCGGCACAGGCGCCGGCATAGCCTTCGGCGGGCGTGGCCAATAACATCGCGGTCAGGGCCTGCACCTGCTGCGGATTCTGTTCGGCATACTCCGGTGTCAGCCAGCGCGAGACCACGGCGCTGGCAATCGCGCCCAATCCTTCCTTGCGGACGGTATCGATGCGGCTGTTCCAGGCCTCGGCCGTGCCGATCTTTGCGCCGGTATTGCAGAGAATCAGCTTGTTGACGCGCTGCGGATGATGCACCGCCAGCCACATGAACGTGCTGCCGCCCATGGACAGGCCACAGAAGTGCGCGCGCTCGATGCCCAGCTGGTCCAGCAGGGCGATCACGTCGCCCCCCAGCTGCGCAATGGTATAGGGACCGGGGGTGACACCGGACTGGCCGTGGCCGCGCGTGTCATAGCGCAACACGCGGAAATGCCGGCTCAGTTCGGGGATCTGCGGATCCCACATGGCCAGCGAGGTCCCCAGTGAATTGGAGAGCACCAGCACCGGCAGGGAGGCATCGCCGTCGAGTTGATAGTGCAGCTGGATGCCGTTGAGATTGGCGAATGGCATGGAGAAATCCTTGTCGCGCCCGCGGACCTGTGGCCGGCAGGCGCCTGGTTGAAGCGTCAGAGGGGGCCGGATCAGCCGATCTGGGCGATGGCCGACGGATGCTGGGTCAGCGGCGTGACCGAGATCGTCATGAAGGGATAGAGCGGCAGGTTCGAGAGGATCGTGTGCAGCTCGTCATTGCCCGAGACATTGAAGATGCTCACGTTGGCGTACTGGCCGACCACGCGCCACAGGTCGCGCCATTTGCCTTCGCGCTGCAGCTTCTGCGACATTTCCTTCTCGTCCTTCTTGAGTGCGTCAGCCACTGCCTTGTCGAGCGAGGCGGGGATATTGACCTGCATCTGAACCATGAACAGCATGATGTTTGCTCCGTTGTCGTTGTGGGGTTTGTCTCGAAATACACGTGATACGTCTTTTCTGAATGTTCGATAAACGAACATTAATTCTTTATTCGCACAAATTAGTGTAGGCCGCCGTTCGCGACGCTGTCAATACGCGCTGTCTTTAGCCATCCTTCATCAGCCATCACGCCGGGGGCTGGGAAAGCCGGTCGCCGGGAAGGAGCTGGTATCGATGTCCAGCCAGGCGGGATGCTCGGCGTACATGTCGGCCACCAGTTGCTTGACGGCCTCGATGTACCAGGCGTTGTCGTTGATGCGGTGGGTCAGGATGATGGGCGAGGTGGCGCGGGCATCATCGATGAGGCGGTAGTGCAGGTCGTTGCGCAGCCGCGCCGAGGCCGGGATCAGGCACAGTCCGGCTTCGGCCGCCACCAGGCCCAGCGCGGTCTGGATCTCGCGCACTTCATGCACTTCGGCGGGGTGGATGTCCTGGTCGTTGAGCAGGCTCAGGATGTGGTCGGCAAAGCTGGGGCGCGGTTCCTTGGGATAGACGATCAGCTTTTGCCCATGCACTTCCTTGAGGCTTACGCGCTGGTCGCTGGCGGCCAGGGCAAAGGCCGGCGGGATGGCCAGCACCAGCTTTTCCTCGCGCAGCACGATGCGCGCCACGGTGGCGTCATTGCTGCGGATACGACCAAAGCCGACGTCGATGCGGCTCGACTTGAGGGCCGCGAACTGCTGCATCGAGGTCAGCTCGACCAACTGGATATCCACGTCCGGATAGTGCTGGCGCAACTTGCGTACCAGCATGGGCAGGCCGCCGTAGAGCGTCGAGGCGACGAAGCCGATGGACAGGGTCTGGCGCTGGTTCAGGCCGATTTGCTGGGTGGCGTTCTTCAGCTGCTCCAGGCGATTGATGATCTGCAAGGCCTGTTCGTAGAACACCCGGCCCGCTTCGGTAAGGCGCAGGGGACGGCTATTGCGCAGCAGCAACTGCACGCCCAGTTCCTCCTCCAGCAGCTGGATCTGGCGGCTCAGCGGCGGCTGGGCGATGTGCAACTGCTCGGAGGCGCGGGTGAAGTTGCGGGTGTTGGCAACGGCCACGAAGTATTTGAGTTGTCTGATATCCATGGTCAAAAATCATATCCCGGTGGCACTGAACCTGTCCAATTCTCCAATTTCCAGTGGTTTACGCCACAACTATATCTAAAAGGTATGAGACTAGATGTATTTGGTGTTGGCAATGCAAGCCCTTCCGGGTGTTCAATGCGAAGCATGGAACCCACACAACACATTCACTCTGCGGCAGCCCCGGCGAAGATCGACCGGGTCGAGACCTTCCTGGTCGACCTGCCGACCATCCGGCCCCATCAATTGTCCATGGCGACAATGAATGGGCAGACCCTGATGCTGGTGCGCCTGTACTGTTCGGACGGCACCGTGGGCGTGGGCGAGGGCACCACCATCGGTGGCCTGGCCTATGGCGCGGAATCGCCCGAGGGCATGAAGCTGGCCATCGATACCTACTTCGCACCGCTGCTGCTGGGCGCGGATGCCAGCCTCATCCCGGCCATCATGGCGCGGCTGAACAAGGCCATCCAGGACAACCGCTTCGCCAAGTGCGCCATCGAGACCGCGCTGTTCGACGCGCTGGGCCAGCGCACCGGCCTGCCGGTGTCGCAACTGCTGGGCGGCCGTGCCCGTGAAAGCCTGCCGATCGCCTGGACCCTGGCCTCGGGCGACACCGCCCGCGATATCGATGAAGCCGAGCGCATGCTGGCCCAGCGTCGTCACAAGATCTTCAAGCTCAAGATCGGTCGCCGCGCGGTCGAGGCCGATGTGGCCCACGTGGCCGCCATCAAGAAGGCGCTGGGCGACCGTGGCGCGGTGCGGGTGGACGTGAACATGGCCTGGAGCGAGCTGGAAGCCCAGCGCGGACTGGCCGGCCTGGTCGATGCCGGCTGCGAGCTGGTCGAGCAACCGGTGGCCTCGGCGCAGGCGCTGGCGCGCCTGAAGGGCAAATACCCCATCGCCGTGATGGCCGATGAATCGCTGACCGGCCCGGCCTCGGCCTTTGCGCTGGCCCGCATCGGTGGCGCCGATGTCTTCGCCATCAAGATCGAGCAGTCCGGTGGCCTGCGCGCGGCCCAGCAGGTGGCCGCCATCGGCGACGCCGCCGGCATCGAGCTGTATGGTGGCACCATGCTGGAAGGCGCCATCGGCACCATCGCCTCGGCCCATGCCTTTGCCACCTTCCGTGAACTGCAATGGGGGACCGAGCTCTTTGGCCCTCTGCTGCTGACCGAGGAAATCCTCGCCCAGCCGCTGCAATACCAGGACTTCCAGCTGGCCGTGCCGCAAGGTCCGGGACTGGGGATCGCGCTGGATGAAGAGCGCGTGCAATACTTCCGGCGCGACCGCAAGCAAGGAGCATCCGTTACCGCAGTCAGGCCAGCCAAACTGGCGGGCTGAACAGAGCGTATTTTTTTCCTTCCAACAAATCAAACAGGAGACACACATGGCAGCCAAGATTTTCAGCACCCCCGAAGTACAAGACTTCCTGCGCCTGGCCAGCGGCCTGGACACCGATGGTGGCAGCCCGCGCACCAAGCAGATCGTGCACCGCATTCTGTCGGATCTGTTCAAGACCATCGAAGACCTGGAAATCACTTCGGACGAATACTGGGCCGGCATCGCCTATCTGAACCGCGTCGGTGCTTCCAGCGAAGCCGGTCTGCTCTCGCCGGGCCTGGGTCTGGACCGCTTCCTGGACATGCGCATGGATGCCGAGGATGCCGCCCAGGGCGTGGTCAACGGTACCCCGCGCACCATCGAGGGTCCGCTGTACGTGGCCGGCGCGCCGGTGGAGCAGGGCTTTGCCCGTCTGGATGACGGCAGCGACAAGGCTGGCCACACCCTGATCATGCACGGCACCATCTTTGGCGCCGACGGCAAGCCCATGCCGGGCGCCAAGGTCGAGGTCTGGCATGCCAACACCAAGGGTTTCTATTCGCACTTCGACCCGACCGGTGAGCAGCGTCCCTTCAACATGCGTCGTACCATCATCACCGACGCCCAGGGCCGCTACAAGTTGCGCAGCATCGTGCCGGCCGGCTATGGCTGCCCGCCCGATGGTCCGACCCAGGGCCTGCTGAACGAACTGGGCCGTCACGGCAACCGTCCGGCGCACATCCACTTCTTCGTCACCGCCGACGGCCATCGCAAGCTGACCACCCAGATCAACATCGATGGCGATCCGCTGATCTATGACGACTTCGCCTATGCCACCCGCGAAGGCTTGGTGCCGCCGCTGGTCGAGCGTACCGATGCGGCCAGCATCAAGGCCGAAGGTCTGGAAGGTCCGTTTGCCGAGATCGTCTTCGACATGAAGCTGAGCACCCTGGTCCAGGGCGCCGATAACCAGATCGTCGACCGTCCCCGCCTGGCCGCCTGAGCGCGCTAGCGACCAAGCGTCGCAAGCACTACCCGTCAATCCTCCCCCTGCCTGTTGACACGCCGCGATGGCTGGCCATCGCGGGGGGAGGCTTGCACCCTGGAGAAACCGCACCATGAACACCATTGCCACCGCCGACAAGTACGACGAAGTCGAGAAGCTGCTGGAGACCGCCCTGCAGGAAGACAAGGCCAACGGCATCTTCCGCTGCCGCCGCGACATCTTCACCAATCCCGAGTTGTTCGAACTGGAGATGAAGCATCTCTTCGAGTCCAACTGGGTCTATCTCGCCCACGAGAGCCAGGTCGCCAACAACAACGACTACTACACCACCTGGATCGGCCGCCAGCCGGTGGTGGTGACCCGTGACAAGAACGGTGAGCTGCATGCCGTCATCAATGCCTGCGCGCACAAGGGCGCCATGCTGTGCCGGCGCAAGCACGGCAACAAGAGCAGCTTCACCTGCCCGTTCCACGGCTGGACCTTCGGCAATACCGGCAAGCTGCTCAAGGTCAAGGATGAGAAGACCACCGAATACCCGGTCTCCTTCAATCACAACGGCTCGCACGACCTGACCCGCGTGGCGCGCTTCCAGAACTATCGCGGCTTCCTCTTCGGCAGCCTCAACGCCGATGTCATGCCGCTGGAAGACTACCTGGGCGAGACCCGCGTGATCATCGACCAGATCGTCGACCAGGCCCCCAATGGCCTGGAAGTCCTGCGCGGCAACTCCAGCTACATCTACGACGGCAACTGGAAGATGCAGATGGAAAACGGCTGCGACGGCTACCACGTCAGCACCGTGCACTGGAACTACGGCGCCACCATGAGCCGCCGCAAGGAAGGCGGCACCAAGGCCACCGATGCCAACAACTGGAGCAAGGCCGTCGCCGGCGTCTATGGTTTCGAGAACGGCCACATCCTGCTGTGGACCAATACCCTGAACCCCGAAGTGCGCCCCATCTGGAACCAGCGCGAAGAACTGGCCGCCCGCGTGGGCCAGGCCCGCGCCGACACCATCGTGGCCCAGACCCGCAACCTGTGCCTGTATCCCAACGTGTTCCTGATGGACCAGTTCGGCACCCAGATCCGCGTGGCCCGTCCGATCAGCGTGGACAAGACCGAGATCAGCATCTTCTGCTTCGGCCCCAAGGGCGAGAGCGCCGAAGACCGTCGCGTGCGCATCCGCCAGTACGAGGACTTCTTCAACGTCTCCGGCATGGGCACCGCCGATGACCTGGAAGAATTCCGCGCCTGCCAGGCCGGCTACGCCGGTTCGGCCGTGCGCTGGAACGACATGAGTCGCGGTGCGCCGCTGTGGAAGGAAGGGCCGGACGAGAACGCCGTCAAGATGGGCATGAAGCCGCTGCTGAGCGGCGAGCGCAGCGAGGATGAAGGCCTGTTCGTCTGCCAGCACCACTACTGGACCGGGCAGATGCGCCAGGCCGTCGAGAAGGAACGTGCCGCCGCGCGGCAAGGAGCAGAGCAATGAGTATCGCCAATCCTGCCGATCACGGCGCCATCAGCGCCTTCCTCTATCGCGAGGCGCGTTACCTGGACGAGCGTCAATGGGAGTCGTGGCTGGAACTCTATGCCACCGACGTCGAGTACTGGATGCCGGCCTGGGACGACGACGACCAGTTGACCGAAGATCCCGACAGCCAGATCTCGCTGATGTACTACCCCAACCGGGATGGCCTGGAAGACCGCGTGTTCCGCATCAAGACCGAGCGCTCCAGCGCCTCGATGCCGGAGCCGCGCACCAACCACATGATCACCAACGTCGAGATCCTGGCCGAGCGCGACGATGCCGTGGAGGTGCGCTACAACTTCCATACCCTGAGCCACCGCTACAAGATCACCGACCATTTCTTCGGCACGATGCTGGTGACGCTGCGCAAGGTCGAGGGGGGCTTCCTGATCGCCCGCAAGAAGATCGTGCTGAAGAATGACTATATCCGCCAGGTCATCGACGTCTATCACGTCTGACCGGCAGCAGGAGACACAAGATGAGCAGCTATCGCATCGCCCTGAACTTCGAAGACGGGGTCACCCGCATCATCGAGTGCGGCGCCAAGGAAAAAGTACTGGATGCGGCTTTCCGCCAGCGCATCAACCTGCCCATGGATTGCTCCGACGGCGTATGCGGCACCTGCAAGTGTCGCGCCGAGAGTGGGCAGTACGACCTGGGTGACGACTACATCGAAGACGCCCTCAACGAGGACGAGGCCGCCGAGGGCATGGTGCTGACCTGCCAGATGGTGCCGCAATCGGATTGCGTCGTCGCCGTGCCGGTGCCCTCCAGCGCCTGCAAGACCGGCACCGCGAAGTTCGGCGGCACGGTGGCCGACATCACCGCCTTTGGCGAGGCGGCCTTCACGCTGACGCTGGACACCGGTGCCGATGCCCCGGCCTTCCTGCCCGGCCAGTACGTCAACATCGGCGTGCCGGGCAGCGACCAGCATCGCTCGTACTCGTTCAGCTCGGCCTCGGGCGATGCGCGCATGAGCTTCCTGATCAAGAACGTGCCGGGCGGCCTGATGAGCGGCTGGCTGGCCGGCGCCAAGGTGGGTACGGCGCTGGAAATGACGGGGCCGCTGGGCAGTTTCTATCTGCGTCCGGTGACCCGGCCGTTGCTGATGCTGGCCGGTGGTACGGGACTGGCGCCTTTCCTGTCGATGCTGGAAGAACTGGCGCGCCAGGGTCAGGGGCTGGCCCAGTCGGTCCACCTGATCTATGGCGTCACCCGCGACCAGGACCTGGTGCTGGTGGAACAACTGGAGCAGTACGCCCGGCGCCTGCCCGGCTTCAGCTTCACCACCTGTGTGGCCGACCCCGCCACCACGCATCCGCACCAGGGTTACGTGACCCAGCACATGCCGGCGGCGGTGCTGCATGATGGCAACGTGGATGTCTACCTGTGCGGCCCGCCGCCCATGGTGGAGGCCGTGCAGAAGCACTTCCAGGCCAACGGCATCGCCCCGGCCAGCTTCCACTACGAGAAGTTCGTCACCAGCCAGCCGGCCCCGGCGGCCGTGGCGGCATGAGCAGCGCGCCGATGAAGCACCGCTTCGCCGGCCGCGTGGCGGTCGTCACCGGCGCCGCGCAAGGCATCCTGCGCGGCGTGGCGCTGGGGATCGCGGCCGAAGGCGGGCGGGTGCTGCTGGTGGACCGCGCCGAGCTGGTCCATGAGGTCGCCGCCGAGGCCGCCGATGGCCGTGGCCTGGGCTTTGTCGCCGACCTGGAAACCTACGAAGGCGCGCAGGCCGCCATGGCCTATGCGGTGCAGGCCTTCGGCGGCATCGACATCCTGGTCAATGGCGTGGGTGGAGCCATCCGCATGCGTCCCTTCGCCGAATTCGAACCGGCCCAGATCGATGCCGAGATCCGCCGTTCGCTCATGCCCACCCTCTATGGCTGCCATGCCGTGCTGCCGCATCTGCTGGCGCAGGGCGGCGGCACCATCGTCAATGTCTCCTCCAATGCCACGCGCGGCATTCGCCGGGTGCCGTATTCGGCGGCCAAGGGTGGTGTCAACGCGCTGACCATGGCGCTGGCCATGGAGTATGGCGAGCAGGGCATCCGTGTGGTGGCCACCGCGCCGGGCGGCACCCAGGCACCGCCGCGTCGCATTCCGCGCAATGCCGCCGGCGACAACGCCCGGGAGCAGGTGTGGATGCAGGAGGCCGTGCAGCAGGTGACCGGATCGACCTTCTTCAAGCGCTACGCCACGCTGGAGGAGCAGATCGCCCCCATCCTCTTCATGGCCTCGGAAGAGGCCAGCTACATCACCGGTGCGGTGCTGCCGGTGGCTGGCGGCGATAACGGCTGAACAGCGGCCGACAATAACAATCACACCAGGAGACAAGATGCCAGAGCGCAAAGCCATCATTCCCAAGGGGATGGAAGAGGTCTACGACAAGATCGGCTATGCCCCGGGACTGCGGGTGGGCAATACCATCTACGTATCGGGCCAGATCGGGCGTGACCTTTCCATGCAACTGGTGGAAGGGCGCGAAGCCCAGATCGTGCAAGCCTTCGAGAACCTCAAGCTCATTTTGGAGACGGCCGGCGCGACCATGGCCGATGTGGTGGACCTGACCACCTTCCATACCGACATGCGCGACCTGCCGCTGTTCATGAAGGTGCGCAACCGCTATTTCACCTCGCACCCGCTGCCACCCTGGACCGCCATCGGCGCCCACATGCTGGGCGGCGCGCCGGGCTACATCATCGAGATCAAGGTGGTCGCAGAACTGTAATCACCCACGCAAGACCATAAAAACCGAATCGGGCTGCAGCCCGACGTATCGCCAGAACAAGACCTATAACGACGCAACACAACCGATACAACGGAGGAGATCCATGAAAACACAGGAAGTCGGCCAGATCATCGACGGCGCGCCATTCACGCGCTTCCACTGGATGGTGATGTGCCTATGCGCATTGCTGCTGATCTTTGATGGCTATGACCTCTTCATCTACGGCGCGGTGCTGCCGGTGCTGATGAAGGAGTGGAGCCTGAGCCCGGTGCAGGCCGGCGCGCTGGGCAGCTATGCGCTGTTTGGCATGATGTTCGGCGCCTTCATCTTCGGCCCGCTGGCCGATCGCATCGGCCGCAAGAAGGGCGTGGCCATCAGCTTCATCCTCTTCAGCCTCTCGACCTTCGTCAGCGGCTTCGCCACCACCCCCACCGAGTTCGGTGTCTACCGTTTCATCGCCGGCCTGGGCTGCGGCGGGCTGATGCCCAATGCGGTGGCGCTGATGAACGAGTACGCGCCCAAGCGCCTGCGCAGCACGCTGGTGGCCATCATGTTCAGCGGCTATTCGCTGGGTGGTGTGTTGTGCGCCGGCCTGGGCATCTACATGCTGCCGCGCTTCGGCTGGCAATCGATGTTCTTTGCCGCCGCCGTGCCACTGGTACTGTTGCCGCTGATCCTGTGGAAGCTGCCGGAATCGGTCGGTTTCCTGCTGCGCCATGGCAAGGAGGATGTCGCCCGGTCCATGCTGCGACAGGTGGCCCCACAGCTGCGTCTGGATGCCGATGTGCAGCTGGTGCAGGCCGAGGCCAAGGGCGCGGGCGTACCCATGCTGGAGCTGTTCAAGCACCAGCGCGCCGTGGGCACGCTGATGATCTGGCTGTCCTTCTTCTGCTGCCTGCTGATGGTCTATGCCCTCGGTTCCTGGCTGCCCAAGCTGATGGCCAACGCCGGCTACAGCCTCGGCTCGTCGCTGTCCTTCCTGCTGGCGCTGAACTTCGGCGGCGTGGTCGGTGCCATCAGCGGTGGCTGGCTGGGGGATCGCTTCACCTTGCCCAAGGTGGTGCTGGGCTTCTTCGCGCTGGGCACGGTGGCCATTGCGCTGCTGGGCTTCAATAGTCCGATGGCCATGCTCTACCTGCTCATCATCATTGCCGGTGCCACCACTATCGGTACCCAGATCCTGCTGTATGCCAATACCGCCCAGTTCTATCCGCAGGCGATCCGTTCCACCGGCCTGGGCTGGGCCTCGGGCGTGGGCCGCACCGGCGCCATCGTCGGTCCCTTGCTGGGCGGCTGGCTGATGGCGGCGTCGCTGCCGCTGAGCATGAACTTCCTGGTCTTTGCCGTACCGGGCCTGGTGGCGGCGCTGGCCATCGGCGTGTTCATCCTGCGCTATCGCGGCGTGGCACGCGCAGCGGCACAACAGCATGGCGCAGCGGTGGTCTCGCGCAGCGTATAAGATCGGATCCTGCAGCGGCTGCAGTGACTGAGTTGGCGCCTTCGGAGGCTGGTCTTCCGGAGGCGCCGAGCCGTTCCTAGTCTTCCATCGTGGCCGCGTTCCGCGCGCCCGCAACATCCGGTATCTGAACAACAGCAAGGACAGATTCATGGCGCTAAAACATGGTTCGCTCACCGCCTGGGTAGCGGGCTTCCTGGCAGTACTGATTTCGTATGCGGGGCCGCTGGTGATCTTCGTGCAGGCCGCTCATGCGGGGCATATCCCGGCGGCACAACTGGTCTCCTGGATCTGGGCCATTTCCATGGGGGCCGGCGTGAGCGGGCTGCTGTTGAGCTGGTGGTTCAGGATGCCCATCATCACGGCCTGGTCGGCGCCGGGCACGGCCTTGTTGCTCAGCCTCTTCCCCGCCATCAGCATGCCCGAGGTGGTGGGCGCCTACCTGATGGCCGGCGCGCTCATCGCCCTGATCGGCGTGACCGGCTACTTCGAGAAGATCCTGGCCTTCATCCCCAAGGGCATCGCCGCCGGGATGATGGCCGGCATCCTGTTCCAGTTCGGCGTGAATGCCTTCCGCTCCAGCGTGGATGCGCCACTGATGGTGCTGGCCATGCTGGCGGCCTACCTGGCGGGACGGCGCTGGTGGCCGCGCTACGGCATCGTGGTGGTGGCGCTGGTGGGGTTCGCGGTGGCCTTCGCCACCGGCAAGACCGACCTGCGGGTGCTGGGGCTGGAACTGGCCAGCCCGGTCTTCATCGCGCCGCAGTTCAGCATCGGCGTGTTCTTCAGCTTTACCGTGCCACTGGTGCTGGTGAGCCTGACCGGGCAGTTCCTGCCGGGCATGGCGGTGCTGCAGCTGGCTGGATACCATCCGCCCTCGCGCGCGGTGGTGACCGGGACCGGCCTGGCCTCCATGCTCACGGCCTGCTTCGGCGGCATCACTATCGTCCTGGCAGCGATCACGGCGGCACTGTGCACCGGCCGCGACGCCCATCCCGAGCCGGGCAGACGGTATATCGCGGGCATTGCCAATGGCGTCTTCTATCTGGTGGGCGGCTGTTTCGCGGCCTCCATCGTCAAGTTGTTCACGGCCTTCCCGGCGGCGCTGATTGCCGCCCTGGCAGGGTTGGCGCTGATCGGCGCCATCGTCTCCAACATCCGCCTGATGAGCGATGAAAGCACTTACGTAGAACCCTCTGTAATCACTTTCCTGGCGACCGCCTCGGGCATGAGCCTGTTCGGCCTCGGTGCGGCCTTCTGGGGCGTGGTGTTCGGCATGGCGGCGTACTGGCTGCTGGGCCGCCCGGTGAAAAAACAATGACAAGGAAAGAGACAAGCATGGAGATGCAGACAGACCATTTCGACCGGCTGGCGCGCGATGTGCTGGCCGTGGCCCCGGCACGCGCGCATGACCTGGCACGGCTGCGCACCCTGGCGCGCCGCGCGGCACCGCCTACCGTCACGGTGGTGGGCAAGTACAACCACGGCAAGAGCCGGCTGCTCAATGAACTGATGGGCCGCGACCTGTTCTCGGTGGCTGACCGCCGCGAGACCGTGACCCTGGCCGAGCACCTGCAGCAAGATGTGCGCTGGCTGGATGCGCCCGGGTTGGACGCCGACGTGGCCGAGCTGGACGACAGCCATGCCCAGGAAGCGACCTGGCTGCAGGCCGACATCCGCCTGTTCGTGCATGCGGCCAAGGAGGGCGAGCTCGACGCCACCGAGCGCGGCTTGCTGGCCGCCTTGCGCGAGGACCAGCAGCGCACCCGGCGTCAGACCCTGTTCGTGCTGACCCAGGTCGACCAGATGGCCGATGCGGCGCAACTGGAACGGGTCTCCGCCGCCATCCGGGAGCAGGCCCCGCAGCTGGACCTGTACCCGGTCTCGGCGACGCGACACCGTGCCGGCGTGGAGGGGGGCAAGAAGCTGCTGCTGGAGAAGAGTGGCATCCCGGCCCTGCAGGGTTTGCTGGCGGAGGCCATGGCGCAGGTGCCGCAGGCACGCCGGCATGAGACGGCCTTGCTCTTCGGCGAGCTGGCCGCGCAACTGACACAACAGGGCGAGCGGGCGCAGCAGCAACAGCAGACACTGCAACAACGCCAGCAGCAGCAACGCCAGGACTTCGAGACGGGTCTGGCCGAGGTGCTGGAGAAGGTGGCCCAGGATCTGCTGCCGGTACTGGAGGTGCAGGGCATCGATGCCGCCCTCATCCCCGACAGCGCCGCCGATGAATTCAAGCTGACCGCCGGCAAGCGCGAGCGGGCGCGTATCCAGATCGCCTATTCGCGTGCCTGCATCGCCATTCGCGGCCATCTGGTCAAGCATGGCGTGGAAGGCTTGCCGGCCGCCCAGCAGACCTCGGTGCGCAGCCTCGATACGGTCATGGTGGCCGTCATGGGGGTCTCCGTGAAATACCGCGACGACTTGCGCCGCCGTTTCTGCGAGCCGGCCGGGCGGGCGCAACTGACCGACGCCTTCCTGCACTACTACGAACTCTCTGAGGATCGGCAGGCGCTGGTGCAGGCCCTGGTCGAGGCCGGCCAGGCGCTGCAGGCAGCCCGGCGCGCGCAGCAATCGCTGGCGCAGCTGGAGGCCTTATGAGCAGCGGCGAGCACGACTTCATCGAGGCGGTGCGCCATCCGGGCAGCGATGGCATCGACCTGGCGCCGCTGATGACGCGCATGCGGGAATGGCTGGCCAGCCTGGGACAGGCGCTGGAGGCAGGGCGTATCGACAGTGCGGGCTTGCGGCCCGGCAGCGCCCTGGCACTGCGCATCGAAGCCATCCACCGCGAGCTGGAAGAACAGCAGCGCCATCGCCAGCAGCAATGGCAGGCACTGGCCCCGGCGCGCGCCCTGGCGCAGCACTTCGAGGGCAAGGTGATGTTGCTGGTGTTCGGCAAGTTCAATGCCGGCAAGAGCTCGCTCTGCAATTTCCTGGCCGCGCGCTTTGCCCGGCAGGGGCAGGCGGTGCAGTACTTCCACCTGGAGGGCGGGCAGATCGTGGCGAGCGCGCAGGTCTTCCACGAAGGCGCCACCGAGACCACGGCGCGCCTGCAGGGCGTCTGCCTGGGCGACGGCCTGGTATTGCTGGACACGCCCGGCCTGCACTCGGCCACCGATGACAACGCGGCCCTGACCCAACGTTTCCTGGACAGCGCCGATGGCGTGCTGTGGCTGACCAGCTCGACTTCGCCGGGCCAGGTGCAGGAACTCGATGAGCTGGCGCGTGAACTGCGGCGTGGCAAGCCGTTGTTGCCGGTGGTCACGCGCAGCGACGTCATCGACGAGGACGAAGTCGATGGCGAGATCGTCAAGCTGCTGCGCAACAAGTCCGATGCCAACCGGGCCGACCAGGAGGCCGATGTGCGCACGCGTGCCGCCGACAAGCTGCGCTCGCTGGGCGTGGCGCAGGCGCAGTTGAAAGCGCCGGTCTCGGTGTCGGCCCATGTGGCGCGTACCCAGGGCGAGGATGGGCCTGCCATGGCGGGTGCCGGCTTCGACCGCTTGTATGCGGCCCTGCTGGCCTTGCTGGGGCCGGCCCTGTCCTATCGGCAGCGCAAGCCGGGTGAAGTCCTGCTGCATCACCTGCAGGAAGAAGTGCTGGCACCGATGCAGGCCCACACCCTGCCAGCGCTGATCGCCCTGCAGCACGCGGTGCAGACCGAGCGGGACTCGCTGGCAGCGCGCCAGGCGCGCATCGTCCAGCTGGCCTGGCGCGAGATCATCCCGGGCTTGCCGGAGCTGCTGGAGCAGCATGCGCAGGCGGGTGATGTCCAGGCCGTCTGCGAGGCGCTCGTGCAGCAACTCGGCGCAGCCTTTGCACGCCATGCGCAGGCCGTGCTGGAAGGCCACGCACTGGTATTGCCCGGCGCGATCCGGCTGGAGGCCCCGGCGGCGAGCGCTTATGTGCCGGCCAGCGAGGACATGCCGGTGTCCTACGAAAAGCTCTATGCCGACCTCGACAAGGCCGTGCTCACCCTGCTCGACGAACAGGCCGCGGCGCTGGTGCAGCATTGCGAGGAGCGACTGGAGGCGCTGGCGCAGGCGGTGCGCCGCAAGCAGGACATCATCCATCAGGGCCAGCACAGTCTGGCCGCGATTGACCGGGACTTGCGCGGGACGGCGCAGGCCGATGCGCTGGCACATTAAAAGAACAGGCTGCGCAGCAATCAAAAAAGACAGAGAGGAGACAGGAATGTTGACGAACAATCTGAAGGGCCTATGTTTGACCAGTGCGGTCATCGTGGTGGCCGGCAGTTGCTGGAGCATGCTGGCCTCGGCGGGCGGCGCCATCGACACCGGCCTGGCCTTGCTGCTGCCGCTGGTGATGCTGGGCGTGCTGCTGACGGCGCGCCGGTCATCGGCGCCGGACGGGCCAGCCGAAGCGGTCGGCATGTGCTTGCCGATGGTGACCGGGCAGGTGGTGATGGAGGAACTCGCGCCCCAGGGCGCGCAGGTGAGCCAGGAAGATATCGCGGCCCTGCAGGAGCGCGTACAGGACTTGCTGGCCCTGCTGGCGCAGAGTATCGCCGACATGGGGCGAGCCGGTGTGGTGGCCCGGCAGTCCGGCGGCAGCGTCGACCGTGCAGTGGCGGCGGTGCAGCAGGTGGTCGATTCGGTGGCCACGATCAGTCGTTACATCGATGCCTCGCTGCAGACCTATCGTGACCTGGTGGCACAGGCCGCCACCATCGGCAGCATTGTCGAGGATATTCACGAGATCTCCAGCCAGACCAACCTGCTGGCCCTGAACGCGGCCATCGAAGCGGCACGCGCCGGCGAGAGCGGACGCGGCTTTGCCGTGGTGGCCGCCGAGGTCAAGCGGCTGGCGGCGCGGGTGGGATTGTCCAGCAAGGAGATCGGGCGCATCGCCGACTCGCTCAGCCGCTCGTCCGGCCATGCACTGCGCGAGGCCGAGCAGGCGGTGACGCAGGCCGGTGTCGGTCGCACCGGTGCAGCGGCGGCGCACGAGGCCATGGCCGAGGTCATCGAAGGCGCCCGCAAGCGCGTGGCCATCGTCGGCGGGATCAATGACGCGCTGGCGCAGCAGTCGCGGGTGGCGGAGAGGCTGTCGCAGCAGATGCAGGGCTTGCAGCAACAGGGCCTGGCCGGGGTCGTCCTGCCGGACTGAGGGCTGCCGCGCGCTTGCATCTTCCATTGTCCTGGCCTGCCTGGGTGGGCAGGCTTGTCTTCACCGGGGGAAACCATATGGCACAGTTCGCCGAATTGCCGGGAAGGGCCCTGGTGGCGCCCGAACGTCTCTGCATTGCCCGCCGCCTGTTCTTCGAGGAAGGCACGCTGCCCAGCGGCCTTGTGCCTGATCCGGTACTACGCTCCTGGCAGCGCTGTCGCGGCGTCGGCTATCAGGCCGGGGAGAGCACCAGTTTCGACCCCGTCCTGGGCAATGCCGTGGATGCCTTGCGCGAGTGCAGTCGCGACCTGATCCAGGCGGCGCTACCCGAATTCGATCGGCTGGCGCGCGTGCTCGGCGGTGGCGGCTATGGCTTGCTGCTGACCGACGCCGATGGCTTCGCGGTCGCCGTGCATGGCCCGGTACAACGTTGCGGGGAGCTGATCCGGCGTGCGCTGCGGCCGGGCGTCAACCTGTCCGAGGATCGCATCGGCACCAATGCCATGTCCGCCGCCATGGCCGAGGGGGCCGCCGTGGGCGTGTTCGGCCACGAACACTTCTTTGCCCAGCATGGCAGCTTCCAGTGTGCCGCCGCGCCCATCTTCGGCATTCATGGAGAACTGCGCGGGACGATCGACGTCACCCGCGATACGCCGCTGCCGCAGTTCGGCGTGCTCTCGCTGATGCAGGACAGTGCCAATGCCATCGAGGGGGCCTTGTTCCGGGCGGTGCCGGCGCGGTTGCGGGTACTGCTGCGCTGGCGCCATGCCGCCGTGGGCGGACAGGGCAACGCCATGCTGGCCTTCGGTGGCGACGGCGAGGTGCTGGCGGCGAACCATGCCGCGCGCCATCTGCTGGATCTGCACGGCGATATCGCCGGCTTGCATCACGATGATCTGTTCCAGGGGCGCTTTTCCGCTCTAGCCGACCTGCTGGCGCAGCAAGCGCTGGCCGAGTGGCGCCTGCGTTCGGGCCTGGCGCTGTACCTGAGCGCGATCGAGGCCAGGCCGCGTGCGCGCACGACCGCAATCGGCCCATCGGTCGACGCGCTGGCAACGCCGGCAGGCGGCCCAGGCTTCCCCGAGTTCGGCGACGATGAGATCACGCGCGCCCTGCCCAAGGCGGTACGCGCGCTGGACGCCGGCTTGCCGGTGCTGATCCTGGGTGAATCGGGCAGCGGCAAGGAAGTCGCCGCCCGCAGCCTCCATGACAACAGTCGCCTGCGTGCTGGTGCCTTCGTCGCCATCAATTGCGGCGCCATTCCGCGCGAACTGATCGAGGGCGAATTGTTCGGTCATGCCGATGGCGCCTTCACGGGGGCACGGCGAGGCGGTGCCAAGGGTCGGCTGGAGCAGGCCCACGGCGGCACCCTGTTCCTTGATGAGATCGGCGACATGCCGCTGGATTTGCAGACCCGGCTGTTGCGGGTGCTGGAGACGCGGGAAGTCACCCGACTGGGCGAGGCAGGCGCGCGCAAGCTGGAGTTCCAGCTGCTCGGTGCCACGCACCAGCCGCTGGATCAACTGGTGGCACAGGGACGCTTCCGGGCTGACCTGCTGTTCCGGCTGGATGGCATGCGCCTGCTGCTGTCGCCGCTGCGACAACGAAAGCAGTTGCCTGCCCTCATTGCGGTCTTGCTGGCACAGGAGGGGGTGCAGCAGGAGGATATCGAGCCCGCCTGCCTCGACCTCCTGCAGCAGTTGCCCTGGCCGGGCAATTGTCGTCAGCTGCGCTCGGCCTTGCGCCTGGCCCGGGTCGTGGCGGAACCGGGCGAGCCGATCGGCCTGGCGCACCTGCCACCGGAGTTGCGGCAACCGATTGCTCCTGCTGGCGTGCCGCAGCCGGGGCGGGCCAGTACGGGCTCGCTGCAGCAGCACCATCAGGCGCTGCTGGAGGCGACCTTGCGCGAGGTCGATGGCAATGTCTCGGCGGCGGCCCAACGGCTGGGCGTGAACCGTTCCACCTTGCATCGCTGGATGAAGAAGTCGCGCTGACCCTGCCGTGCGGCAGGGCAGCGATATCGCGGACTCGGACTCAGAATACCTTGGCGAGTCTGAGGTTGAAGCGGTTCGATTCCTTGGCCCCGTTCTCGACCTTGACCGACTGGCCATACTGCGCCATCAGTTGCACGCTGGGGCTGACGAACGTGGAGAAGCCCAGCTGCAGGCGGCCATTGTTCATGCGATCGTTCTGGGCGGCGCCATTGAGGGTCGTCGCGCCACCAAAATCCTGGTAGTACGACAGCGCCACCGAGGTGGTGGGTGAGAACATGTAGCGCAAGTGGGTTTGCAGGCCATAGGACGCATCCTGTTCGCGCTTCATGCCGAGGAAGTCATTGTTGTTGCCATAGACCGCATATTCACCGACCACGTCCAGCATGAAGTTGGCGGGCAGCGCCGTCACGTAGCCCAGCTGGAAGATGCCTTTCCAGCGGTTCTCACCGAGATTGACCGGTCCCCTGGCGCCATCGTAGCTGCCTGCCGGGAGCGACACGAACGCCGATACGCCCAGCCAGCGCTGTTGTTCCTGCTGGTTCAGCAGCCACAGCGTTGCGCCCACCAGAGGATCACCCATGCCGCTGGCGGAGACCGGATTGAGCGGACCGAAGGGTGTCTTCAGGTCGACCTTGCCGCAGGGGATGATGATCTGTGGATCGATCACGTAGTCCCCCAGTTTCATGAAATGGACCAGGCGTGCCAGGCCGATATCGGTCACCAGCCTGAAGTCGCCCGCGGTGCGATTGCCGTTGGCGTAGTTGGCATTGCGCTCGGTGTGCTGCAGGTAGAGCAGGCCGAGGTTGGTCCCAGCAGGCAGGGCGGCGTAGTCGCCCGGGTCGGTGGCGATTTCGGCGGCCTGGGTGCCGCCGGCCAGCATGGCCAGTGCGGCGGCGCAGGCCATGAGGGTAGCGCGCAGGGCAGGGGCTGCTTGGTGGGAGGGATGCATGGATGTGTCTCCGTAATTGTGGTTGTGGTTGTGGTTGTGGCGATTCAGGATCAGAAGGGGTAGTGGATCGGCTGGTCGGTGATGCTCAGCCACTGGCTCTGCGTGAATTCGTGCACGCTGGCGGGGCCACCGAAACGGCTGGCGTTGCCCGAGTCGCCCATGCCACCGAATGGCACCTGGAATTCGTTGTTCACGGTCTGGTCGTTGATGTGCACCATGCCGCAGCGCAACTGGCGACCCAGCGCGGTGGCGCGCGCCACGTCGCGGCTGTGGATGGCAGCGGCCAGTCCGTAGGGGCTGGCGTTGACCATCTCGATGGCTTCGCTTTCATCATCGAAGACGGCGATGGGGGCCACCGGGCCGAATAGCTCCTGGTCGTAGACGGCCATGCCGGGGGTGACGGCGGTCAGTACGGTGGGTTCGTAGAACAGCTGGTCGTAGCGGGCGCCGGCCAATACGCTGGCGCCGGCGTCGATGCTCTCGCTCACCAGCGCATGCAGCCGGTCGCGCTGGCGGGCATTGATCAGCGGACCCAGATGGACCTGGCCCAGGTGGGGATCGCCCACCTGCAGCGCCTTGGCCCGGGCCGCCAGTTTCTCCGCATAGGCTGCCGCCACCGAGCGATGCACCAGGTGGCGTCCGGCCTGCATGCAGATCTGGCCCTGGTGCAGGAACGAGGCCCAGGCGCCATTGGAGGCGGCCGCGTCGAGATCGGCATCGGCCAGCACCACCAGTGCATTGTTGCCGCCCAGTTCCAGTGCCACTTTCTTGAGCATCTGTCCGCAGGCCTGCCCAATGGCGCGCCCCACTGCCGTGGAGCCGGTGAAGGCGATCATCCCTACGCCGGGATGCTTCACCAGCGCATCGCCGGTGATTGGCCCGCCCGGGATCACATGCAGCAAGCCTGCAGGCAGGCCCGCCAGTTCGAACAGGCGCGCCAGCAGCAGGCCACCGCAGACCGCGCTGTGGGTGTCGGGCTTGAGGATGACCGCATTGCCCAGTGCCAGTGCCGGCGCTACCGAGCGCATCGACAGCAGCAAGGGGAAGTTCCAGGGCGAGATCACCCCGACCACGCCGATGGGAACCTGCCGCCACTGGTTGTGACGACCCGGCAGGCTGGAGGGAAACAGCATGCCCTCGGGCTGCATCGGTAGCGCGGCCGCCATGTGCAGTTGCTCGCAGCACTGTGCCAGTTCCCATTCGGCCTTGAGCCGGACCGAACCGCATTCGCGGATATTCCAGTGGTTGAAGTCGGCGGCGTGCTGCTGCATGAGGCGGGCCGCTTCGCGCAATATGCGGGCGCGCTCGGTGAAGGAGGTCGCGGCCCAGTCGCGCTGCGCGCGCGCCGCGCTGGTTGCGGCACGGTCGATGTCGCTGGCGCTGCCGATACCGGTGCGGCCCAGTCGCTGCTGGGTCGCCGGTTCAATGACCTCGGCACTGCCGCCGTCGGCGTCGCGCCAGCCATCCGAGTAGATCTTGCCTTGCCAGTGGCTGCTGGTTTCAAAGAGGGATTGCACGGTGTCTGTTCCTTGGGTAGAGAGAGGAAGGATGAGCCAAGATGAGTCAGGCCTGCTGGAGGATCTCGGCCATGCGCTCACCGATGATCATGCAAGGCGCCATGGTGTTGCCGGTGGTCACGCGCGGCATGATGGAGCCGTCGGCCACGCGCAGGCCGTCGATACCCCGCACCCGCAACCGGCTATCGACCACGGCCATCGGGTCGCGCCCCATCTTGCAGGTACCGGTCTCGTGCCAGTAGGTCAGGGCGGCGTCGCGCACGAAACTCTCCATCTGCCTGGGCGAGAGTGGCCCCGGCATCACTTCGCGCTTGGCGAACGGGCGTAGTTCGGCCTGGTTGCCGATCTCGCGGCACAGCTCCACGGCGCGTACCAAGGCCTTGAGGTCGTCCGGATGCGAGAGGAAGTTGGCGTGGATCTTGAGGCGGTCGCGCGGATCGGCCGATTGCAGTTCCAGGTAGCCACGGCTCTTGGGCTGCACCAGTCCCGGCGCGATCGACCAGGCCGCCTGCGGGACCTGGTATTGCTTGGATGTCGATTCCGACGTGAAGGGGATCTCGATCTGGAAGGGTTGCAGGTCCGGTGAGGCCAGCTTGCTGTCGCTCTTCCAGAAGAAGGTGCATTCGGCCAGGTTGTTGCGGGGTGGCTCGGGCGTGTTGTATTCCCAGACGCAGCCACCCAGCAGGATGTGGTCCATGAAATTGCGGCCCACGCCCGGCAGGTGGTGGCGCACCGGCACGCCGGCCCGGCGCAGCATGGTTTCGTCACCGATGCCCGAGAGCATCAGCAGCTTGGGCGAATTGAGCGCGCCGGCTGACAGGATCACTTCCTTGCGTGCGGCAATACGGTGCTGCTGGCCCTGCCAGTTCATCTCCACCCCGGTGGCGCGCTTGCCCGAGAGCTGCAGGCGCTGCACCTCCGCCTGGGTCAGCACGGTCAGGTTCTTGCGCTGCATGACCGGATGCAGGTAGTGCCCCGCCATGTTGCGGCGGCGGCCGTCCTTGATGGAGGTATTGGCGATGGCGCAGCCACCGGGGCCTTCCATCATGGCGCCATTGTGATCGTCGAAGGAGGGGATGCCGATGGCCGCGGCAGCCCGTTTCATCGCCGGAGCGATCGGATTGGGATCCTTGGCCGGCTGGATCCAGACGTTGCCGCCCTGGCCACGATAGGCCGGGTCGGGGTTGCCCTGCCAGTCCTCGATGCGCTTGTAGATGGCCAGTACATGATCGTAATTCCACGACGGGTCGCCCGCCTCGGCCGCCCAGTAGTCGTAGTCGCTCTTGTGGCCGCGCGCATAGGCCATCACATTGATGCTGCTGCCGCCGCCGATGGCACGGCCCATGGCCAGGCTCAGGGTGCGTTGATGCAGGTGACGCTGCGGCAGTGACTTGTCGCCCCATTCGCGTTCGGTCCCGAGGTTGGTGTACCAGACGCCGGGATCGAGGATGCTGGGCGCATCGTCGCTGCCGCCGGCTTCCAGCAGCAGCACGCTCACGTCCGGATTCTCCGACAGGCGACTGGCCACCACGCAGCCCGAGGAGCCGGCGCCGACCACGATATAGTCATAGGCGGCCTGCAGTTCCCTGGCGCGTTCGGCCTGGTTGCTGGCGATGGCTTCGGCTTGCTGGGCGATGCTCTGGATGGATGCGGCACTCATGCCCAGGGCGGCAGCCAGTTTGATGAAATGGCGGCGCTCGATCTTGCCTGTGGCGAGCGCCTGTTCCAATGCGTTGATGCGGTCACCGCGTGCGAGGTCATCGCCGCAGGGCGTTCTTGTGTCCATGAAGTCTCCGTTTATTGATGTTGTCCAGTAGCTTTGGCGCCTGGCGGGGCTTGCTATCGCAAGCGTTGTGCCAGCCTCGAGTGCTGCCCCGGGAGAGGTGCAAGTCCTTGAAAACAAAGGATTCACGGTGCCATGCCGACGTTGTACAGGCGAGCGGACGTGACGCGAATTGCGCCAGTGCATGCGGCACAGAGGCAGGTTGCAACAGTCTTGGTGGCGAGATGGGGGGAAGGAGTCATGCTCTAGTTCGTCAGAATTGAGGGGCACTGACAGAAATCCAGGCGGGGCTGGCGTATTTTCGTGTGTCCGTTAGGATCTCGCGCTTCAGCCAGAGAATGGGATTGAGCGTATGGTCGCGAAAGTGTCATCGCCGCGAGTGAAGGCGGACTTGTGTTTGCTGGCAAGCGAATTGAAATTCTCCCGGGATGCGCATTCTCGTCACTACGTGCTGGCAGCAGGACGTCGAAGCGGATTCGAGCATCTGGTCTGCTATTGCGGCAAGAACGGCAAGCTCGTCGTCCGGCATACTGATCGCGCGGTGGATTGTGTGGGGCTTCCCAGATTGCATCTGGCGCGCGCGAAGACAAAGCGGGAACGGCTGGTCATACACCACAATCATCCATCTGGTCTTGCACTGAGTGTTGCCGATGTCAGGCATCTACTGGAGCGCCCCGGATTGCTGGAGATCTTCGCCCATGGTCACGATGGCTCATGGTATTGGGCGACATCCCGAAGAATTCGGGATGGGGTGGAGATGATCCAGCATGGCGAATTGGCCTTCATCAAGGGTATTCGTTCCCTGGGCGCGCGTGGCGTCTTTTTCAACGAAGCGCTGGGCCCACATCTTTTCAATGTTGCCCTTGAACGGGCTGGTATGATCCGGTACCGCTATGAACTCAGCAACGCAGTCGAGGACAGACTGAAGTCTGTCTCTAAGCTGCATGCAATTTGGCTGTTTGACCTGGTCAAGAAAACGATCGAGAAAGCGAGGCGATGATATGTTGTTTCTGGAAAGCCCCTCTCCACTGGCATCGGTGAGCACATGGCTGCAATGGGAAAAGCGCCTCGACGAACTCAAGAGCAATGATGAAACGGTCATTGCCGAAAAAAAACGCGCCCGCAGGGTCATCGCGGCGTTGATGGGCCAGGAAGTCGTCTCCGATCTTTCCGGGCAGCGTTGACGCCAAGTGTCGCTTGTTTCGTTGTTGCCGTATCAATAAACAGCCTATCCCGGGCACACGGTCGTAAATTATTTCGCGTTGTCATTGCGTAACGTTTCCCTGTGGCTATCCATGCCATTCCTTGCCTGACGCGGCCTGCCGCCTTGTCCTTGCCTTTTCGGCATGGATCATTTCTTAAATTTGATATGGTCGGCAATGCAGGCCGCTCCTAGAATCGTCTGGCAAGTCAGTATCGCAAGTACCGGTCGGGGCCGGTCTTGCCGTGCCGGCACAGGGGCAAGCCGGTCACGACGGGCCGCCAGGGATGGTCCGCCGCCGGGGTGCCGTGGATAACGCGGTAGGAATGACAATAATGATCAAGAACATACGTATCGGTTCGCGCCTGGGGGCGGGGTTCGCCGTGGTGCTGGTGTTTTCCATGGTGGTGGCGGCCACCGGTATCTGGCGCCTCAAGACCGTGGCGCAGCAGACCCAGCAGATGATGGATGTGCCGCTGAAGACCGAACGCCTGGTCTCGCAATGGAATACCCTGCTGCTCATCGCCATCCAGCGCACTACCACCGTGGTCAAGAGCCGCGATCCGGAACTGGAAGCCTTCCTGGGCAAGGAGGCGGCCGCCTCCAGCAAGGAATCGGCGCAGACCCTCAAGGACGTCGAGACCCTGCTGACCAGCGATGACGAAAAGAAGCTGTTCGCCACCATCAATGCCGCCCGCAAGCAGTTCCTGACGATCCGCGATGAAATCTACGCCGCCAAGAAGCAGGGCGATGTCGCCAAGGTCGACCAGCTCTATCAACAGCAATACACCGGCATCGCCAGGAATACCCAGGTGGCGATGGGGGCATTGCTCGATTTCGAGCGCGCCCGCATCGATGAGATATCGGCACAGATCCAGCGCGATGCCGCCAGCAGCCAATGGCAGATCTTTGCGCTGGAAGCGGTGATCCTGCTCTGCGGCGTGGCCTTTGCGGTGCTGCTCACACGCAGCATCACGCGCCCGGTCCACGCGGCGCTGGCCATCTCGCAACGCGTGGCCGCCGGTGACCTGACCTCGCGTGCCGTGGTGGTGGGCCGCGATGAACTGGGCCAGCTGGTGACGTCGCTGCAGGGCATGAGCGAGCGCCTGCATGGCGTGGTCTCTACCGTGCGCCATGGCGCCGACAGCATCGCCATCGCCTCGGGCGAGATCGCCAACGGCAACCTGGACCTGTCGGCCCGTACCGAAGAACAGGCCGGCGCGCTGGAAGAGACGGCGGCCTCCATCGAGCAGCTCACCTCCAGCGTGCGTACCAATTCCGAGAACGCCCACCAGGCCAATGACCTGGTCAGTTCGGCCGCCTCCGTGGCGGGGCAGGGTGGCGTGGTGATGGACCAGCTGATCGCCACCATGGCTACCATTAACGAGTCCTCGCGCAAGATCGTCGACATCATCGGGGTCATCGATGGCATCGCTTTCCAGACCAATATCCTGGCCCTGAATGCAGCGGTGGAGGCGGCCCGCGCCGGCGAGCAGGGACGCGGCTTTGCCGTGGTGGCCTCCGAGGTGCGGGCGCTGGCGCAGCGTTCGGCGGCGGCGGCCAAGGAGATCAAGCAGCTCATCGATGATTCGGTCGACAAGGTCGGCGCCGGCAGCGCGCTGGTGGCGCAGGCCGGCAAGACCATGCAGGAAGTGGTGGGCAGCGTGCACGGCGCGCATACGCTGGTGGGCGAGATCAGCACCGCCAGCCGCGAACAGGCCGAGGGCATCCATCAGGTCAATCAGGCGGTGGGCCAGATGGATGGCGTGACCCAGCAGAATGCCGCGCTGGTGGAACAGGCCGCGGCCGCCGCCAAGTCACTGGAAGACCAGGCCGCTGAGCTCAAGCGCGCGGTGGCCTTCTTCTCCTTGCAGGCGGCATGAAAAACGATCGCCGGCTGATGAGGCCGGCGATCGTTCCGTGATGCAGGAAGATGGGGGAGGCTTCAGGCCGCGCGCAGGAACTCGGGGCCGAAGTCCATCAGCACGTCGCGCACCAGCGTGGCGGTGCTCTGGCAGCCCAGCTTGTCCTTGACGCTGGCGCG
This sequence comes from Herbaspirillum sp. NPDC087042, assembly GCF_044745245.1. Lineage (NCBI taxonomy): Bacteria > Pseudomonadati > Pseudomonadota > Betaproteobacteria > Burkholderiales > Oxalobacteraceae > Herbaspirillum > Herbaspirillum sp. NPDC087042. The sequence continues at coordinate 139,087 of NZ_JBIUZW010000008.1, forward strand.
ATGCACGTCCACCGTCTTGACGCTGATATTGAGATCGCGGGCGATGAGCTTGCTGGACTGGCCCATGATGACCTTCTCCAGAATCTCGCGTTCGCGCACCGTCAGCGTCTTCAGGCGCGCCTTCAGCAACTGGCGGCGCTCGCGGGCCTGCAGGTTGCCAGCCACGTTCTTGAGCGTCATCTGGATACGTTCCAGCATCTGCTGCGAGTTGTAGGGTTTTTCCAGGAAATCGACCGCGCCATTGTGCAGGGCGCGCACCGACATCGGGATATCCCCATGCCCCGAGACGAAGATCACGGGAATGTCAGCGCCGATTTCCTTCAAGCGGTCTTGTAGCTGGAAGCCGCTGATCTCCGGCATGCGTACATCCAGGATCAGGCAGGACAGGCTATTGGCGTCGTAGGCCTTGAGAAAGGCTTCCGGGCCATCGAAGCACTCGGTGCGAATGTTGACCGAGCTCAGCAGCCAGGCCAGCGACGTGCGAACGGCTTCGTCATCGTCGACGATGTAGACCACCGGCGGGTTGCTGTCCATCATCTCTCCTTGTCTCGTCAAAATGGAGCCGGCTTGCACCGGCGCAATTTCCGACCCTCTCGATTTCTTGGTGGGCTGGTCGGCATAAATCAAAGCAGCACGCTTTGACCTATGCAAAAAACAGGCCTGAAATTCTCGGGATCAGCGACACTTTACCATCCCCAGAGCGGTGAAGGTCTAGGTATTTTTACCTAGATGATCTGCCGCAATCCCCTGTGGGGCGGGCATTTGGCACGAATTGTGTGCATCGTGGCCATACCTTAACCTGCTGTTATCGAGCGCCGTGCATCATCGGCGTGCAAACCAGGGAGTTTCCATGAGCGCCAATGCAGTACAACAAGACAACGCCACCTCATCTGCATCGTCCGACACCGGTGCCAATACGTCGCCGGCACGCCCGCTGCCCGCACCCGAACAGCTGGAGTTCCGCCACGCCATGGCGCACCTGCCGGCGGCGGTGTCCATCATCACCACCGATGGCGAGGGCGGGCGTTGCGGCATCACCGCCAGTGCGGTGTGCTCGGTGACCGATACGCCGCCCACCATCCTGGTGTGCATCAATCGTGGCAGCGCCATGCATGACGTCTTCAAGAAGAATGGCCGTCTGTGCGTGAACGTGCTCTCCGACGAGCTGGAGCAATTGGCCATGCACTTCTCCGGTGCTACCAAGGTGCCCATGGAAGAGCGCTTCTCCTGGGACATCTGGGAAGTCCCGGGCGAGCTGGGTCAGCCGGTGCTGGCCGATGCGCTGGTGAAGCTGCAGGGACATATCCGCGAGTTCAAGGAAGTGGGGACGCACTCGGTGATGTTCGTCGAGCTGGCCGAGGTCAAGGTCAATGAGAAGAAGGACAGTCTCATCTACTTCAATCGCCTGTTCCACAAGGTCAAGCGTACGGCGTTGTAGCCTATCTCCTGCGCCCGGAAAAAATGCCGTCCGTGTTCGTACCGGACGGCATTCGTCTTTCTGGGAAACCATCAAAAAACCGTTCGGACTGAGTAGCCGCGCAGCGGCGTATCGAAGGTGCGACTACCTCCGCGCCTTCGATACGCGGCGATGCCGCTACTCAGTCCGAACGGGGGAATGGTGTTAGTTCCGTCTCAAAGGTCGAACACCAGCGCCTTTCCGGGGACCATGAAATAACCGTTCGGACTGAGTAGCCGCGCAGCGGCGTATCGAAGGTGCGACTACCTCCGCGCCTTCGATACGCGGCGATGCCGCTACTCAGTCCGAACGGG
>NZ_JBIUZW010000008.1:140953-261378 GCF_044745245.1 Herbaspirillum sp. NPDC087042
GGGGGAATGGTGTTAGTTCCGTCTCAAAGGTCGAACACCAGCGCCTTTCCGGGGACCATGAAATAACCGTTCGGACTGAGTAGCCGTGCAGCGGCGTACCGAAGGCGCGACTACCTCCGTGCCTTCGATACGCGGCGTTGCCGCTACTCAGTCCGAACGGGGGAGATGGTGTTGGTTTTGTCTCAAAGATCCAGCACCAGCATCCCCGACCTGGCCCGCGACACGCAGGTGCAGATCTGGTCATTGGCCGCCTTCTCCTTCTTGGACAGGCAATTGTCGCGATGGTCCGGTTCCCCTTCCAGCAGCGGCACCACGCAGGTGCCGCAGATGCCCTCGCGGCAGGAGGTGTCGATGACGATGCCCTCGCGCGCCAGGATATCGACGATGGGGATGCCCACCGGGATCTGCACCACCTTGCCCGAGCTGGCCAGCTTGACCTCGAAGGCGCCATCGCCGCCACTGTCCGCGCCACTGGCCGCAGCAGGCGGCGCCGCCTGGAAGTGTTCCAGGTGGATCGCCTCTTCGCTGCGCCCCAGGGCCGCGCAACTGACCACGGCCTCCATGAAGGGCGCCGGGCCGCAGGTGTAGACGTGCGCCTCCTTGCTGCCCGCTTCCAGGCAGGCCGTCAGGTAGTGCGTCATCTGTGCCGGCATGACCGCATAGTGGAAGCGCACATGCGCGGCGAACGGGGCATTCTCCAGCAGGCCGGCAAAGGCCGCGTGTTCGCGGGCGCGCACGAAGTAGTGCAGCGTGAAGCGCTGCTGTTCGGCCCACAGCCGATAGGCCATGGCCAGCAACGGGGTGACGCCGATGCCGGCGCCGAAGAGCAGGTGTTCGGGCGCTGCCGCATCCAGTGCGAACAGGTTGCGGGGCGTGCCCACTTCCAGTTCCATGCCCGCCTGCACGGCCTCGTGCAGGGCCGCCGAGCCGCCGCGCGAGGCGGGCTCGCGCTTGACCGCGATGGTATAGCCGCAGCGGTCTTCCAGCGGGCCGCACAGCGAGTATTGGCGCATGACGCCGGTCGGTCCGGTGACGTCGATGTGGGCGCCCGGCTCATATGGCGGCAGCGGGGCGCCATCGGCGCGTACCAGACGGAAGGAGCGGATGTCGCCGGTTTCGTCGGTGAGTGTGTCTACGATCAGTTTCATGGAGGCCAATACTCGGTTGCGGTGGTGCAGATGCGGTCAGGGTGGTGCTTATAGCAGGAAGCCCAGGGCGTTCAGGCTATCCATCGAGTTGATCAGGCGGACCACCTTCTGCTCGATCTTCGGTCCCTGCGCGGTAAAGCGCAGGCGGTGCGTCACATTGGCCACGAACATCGTGTGCTGCTGGCGCTTGTAGCCCACCAGTACCTGGGCCGAGTTGATTTCCACCAGTTCGTCCGACAGGTGCACCGGCGCGAAGCGCGAGACCGTGCGCACGGTGGCGGCGGCATCCACCGCCGACATTGCATGACCCGAGGTCAGGCGCTCGATGCGGATCTTGCGCATGTGGGCGTTGTCGTAGGCGTAGTTCAGCGTGGCCGCGAAATCGGTGGTCTCCTGGTCGATCGGCACGACGTAGTAGCCGTCGTCGCTCCACAGGGTCTGCCAGGTGGCGTAGTCCTTGCGGTCCAGCAGTTCGGCCTCTTTCCAGATGAAGGCGATGGCCCGGGCCATTTGATCGGGGATGCCTTGCAGGGTGTCTTGTTGGTTCATGCTGATCACTTCTCCATCATCTTTTTCCACATGGCATAGGCTTCGCGCATGCCGGTTTCATCGGTCGAGTGCGACACCTTGTCGCCGTTGTCGTCCACCCATTCGCGGTTCAGGCCGCGGTTGACCAGGATCGGTACATTGCGGCCGGCGTAGGATCCGGTCTGCACGCGCTCCCAGGCTTCGGCATCGTCGGGGCTGCCAAAGCCGAACGGGCCCTGGAAGTGCTCGTGGATGCGCAGGCGTTCGCGGTTGGCGATCTCGGGGCCGCCATCCATGCCCAGCGCGACGTGGCGGATCTGGGTCTCGCTCACCGACACCGGATGCAGCACGCGGAAGAAGGACATCGACATGGCCACATTGGGGAACAGGTTCAGGTTGAAGCCGGCTCCGTGCAGCGAGCGCACGATGCGGCGCACCTGCTCAGGCGGCATGGTCTTGGAGAGTTCGTCGATGACGTGAGAGAAGCGCTCCTGCAGCTGTTCGCTGCCATCGTCCACATCCAGGTCCACGTGCTCGGGCACCATGATCATGACGCTATGGCCATTGCCCAGCGAGCGGGTGATGGACTGGTCGTCGGTCATGAAGGAGAGCATCTCCGAGGTCTCGGCGTCGACCGAGGACAGGAAGGTCTTGTGTACCACCGGGAAGTGGTAGCCGTCGGTGGTGTTCTCCAGCTGGATTTTCCAGTTGCCCTTGAAGCTGAACTTGTGCTCGCCCTGCACCTTGATGGGGAAGCCCGCGCCCTGCTTCATGAAGAGATCGATCCACTTCTTGGCATGGCCGAGGAAGTCAGACAGCGGTTCCACCTCCTGGTTGAAGGAGGCGAAGATCATGCCGTGGTAGCTGTCCACGCGCAGGCTTTGCAGCGGCAGGTCGGCCTTCTCGACCACATCCTCGTAGCCTTCAGGATAGGGCAGGCCGCGCAGCTTGCCGTCCAGGCCATACGACCAGCTATGGTAGGGACAGGTGAAACCGGTGGCGTTGCCCTTGTGCTTTTCGCAGACGGTGGCGCCGCGATGGCGGCAGCGGTTTTCCAGCACGTTGATCTTGCCGCTCTTGTCGCGCACCACGATGACCGGCTGGCGGCCGATCTGGGCGGTCTTGAAGTCGCCCGGGTTCTTGATCTCGCTTTCGTGGCCGACCCAGATCCAGGTCTTGTAGAAGATCTTGTCCATCTCGGTCTCGAAGATGGCCGGGTCGGTGTAGAGCGAGGGATCGACCATCGCATCCTGGACCAGGTCGGCATGGGATGACTCGGTCTTGCGTGGGTGGAAGCGTAGCGGTGCGTTCATTGCATTCTCCAGTGGCTTGCTGTCGTTGTCAGTGTGGATTCGAGGCGGGCGTAGGGGGTGTTGTCTTGCGCGCGTTCAGCGCGCGGTCTTCAGTCGTTGTTCGAGATGCAGGCCCAGCGCGCAGAGGCGTTCGTCCTCACCCTTGCGCCCCACCAGCTGCAGGCCGGCCTTGAGCGGGCTGCCGGCGATGGCGACGGGGAGACTCAGCGCCGGATGGCCCGACAGGTTGAAGGGGCGCACCAGCGAAGAGAGCGTCAGTACCGAGGCCCCCTGGCGGATGGCTTCCAGCGTCGGCGGCAGCGACGGCAGGGTGGGCAGCAGCAATGCATCGGCGTCAGCCAGCGCGGCGTCGACCTCGGCACTGAAGGCGGCGCGCACCTCCTCGGCATGGGCCACGGCGGCATCGGTGGTGGTGGCGGCGGCCGAGAGGCGCTTTTCGATATCGGCGCCCAGCTTGCCCAATCCCAGCAGATGCCCGAAGGCGGCGTGGGTCTCGCGGTTGATGAGGGTCATGCCGGCTTCGAAGGCGGCTTGCATGTGCACCGCTGTCCAGGGCATGCCATGCCAGCCGCTGGCAGCGAAGGCGGCCTGCACGGCGGCGGCGATGGCGGCATCGGCCTGCACCGTCACCAGCTTCACGCGGGACGTGGTGGCGGACGAGCGTGCGGCGGCCACATCGAAGTCCGGCGCGATGCTGCCCATGGCGCTGATGATCAGGTCCATGCTGCGGGCGAAGGGGCCGACGCAATCCAGCGTGCTGTATTGCGGATAGGCGCCGGCGCGGCTGACCCGGCCGAACGTGGGCTTGAAGCCGACCACGCCGCAGCAGGCCGCCGGCAGGCGGATCGAGCCGCCGGTATCGCTGCCGATGGACAGGTCCACCAGGCCGGCGCCGACCGCCGAGGCCGAGCCGCTGGAGGATCCACCGGTCATGCGCGCCGGATCCTGCGGGTTCACGGCGGTGCCGTTCCAGTCGTTGATGCCGGTCATGCCATAGGCCAGCTCATGCATGTTGGCGCGGGCGGTGATCTGCCAGCCATCCTGCAGCAGCCGTGTCACGACCTCCGCATGGGCCGCCGCCGGGGACGCATCGGCCAGCGCGGCGCTGCCGCCACAGGTGGGCTGGCCGGCGATGTCGATGCAATCCTTGATGGCGACGGTGGGGCCGCTGCCACCCAGATGGAAGCGCGAGAGCAGGGCACGGCCGGTGCCGGGGACGGTGCGTTCGCTCATCCTGCGGCTCCCAGGCAGGCGATGCGGGCTTGCATGCGCAGGGCATCGGTGGCGGCGGCGCCGGTGCGCTTGCGCGGGGCCGGTGCGGTCGGCAGGGAGCGTGGCGAGGAGAGGCTGGGCTCAGGTGTCATGGTGCATCCGTCCAAATGTTGCCTTGCGGGGAGAAAGTCCAATACGGGCGCCGGATGCAGGCGATTTGCTTGGCTGTTTTCTTGACTGGTTTCAGGCATTTTAGAAGTCGCATTAAAATAGATCAAATTGATGTAAAATATTTTTCCAATAAGTGGGATGGATTTTGATCTCCATCCTCTCTCCTGCCTGTGCTCACCTACCGGAACTGCAATGGCCACCTTCAACAACATGGACCTGAACCTGCTGCGCGTCTTCCAGGCCATCGCCGACGAACGCAGTCTGACCCTGGCGGGCAACCGCCTGCACCTGTCGCAGCCGGCGGTGAGCTATGCCCTGGGCCGGTTGCGGCAGATCTTCGACGACCCGCTGTTCATCCGTACCAAGGAGGGCATGCAACCCACGCCGGCCGCGCTGGAACTGTCCAAGCCCATCAATCGCGCCCTGCAGGCGGTGCAGGATGCGCTGCGCTACACCGAGCGCTTCGACCCGGCCGCCAGTACGCGCGTCTTCCGCGCCTCAATGACGGATGTGGCCGAGATGATGTTCCTGCCGCACCTGTGCGAAATCCTCACCGAGCAAGCCCCGCACACCCGCCTGCAGGTGGAGCAGGTGCCGCCCGCGCATCTGGAAGAAGCCTTGCGCACCGGCCAGCTCGACTTCGCCTTCGGCAACCTGCCGGCCTTGCAGGCGGTGACCTGCCATGAACTGCTGTTTCGCGAAACCTATGTCTGCATGATGCGCAAGCGCGACGGCCTGCCGCAGCGCGCCCATCTGGAGCTGGACGAATTCCTGGCGCTCTCGCATGTGCTGGTGGAGTCCGCCGAGAGCAGCCACCATCAGGTCGAGAATTCCTTCCGCACCCTGGGCGTGCAGCGCAAGATCAGCCTGTGCATCCCGCACTTCACGGTGCTGCCACGCATCCTCGGCAAGTCGGACCTGGTGGCTACGGTGCCGGCGCGCATCGCCAAGCTCTTCCATGGCGAGCATCCCGGGGCCTTCCTGTCCTACCAGCTGCCGGTGCGCATTCCGGCCGTGGATATCACGCTGCACTGGCACCAGGCCTTCGACAACGACGCCGGCAATACCTGGCTGCGCCAGATCGTCATCGACCTGCTGCAGCAGTACGGGCGCAGCAGCTAGCCGGCTTTCCAATGCAGAAGGCCCGTCTCGCGACGGGCCGCCTTGCTGCTTGCCGGAGGGAGCGCAGGATGTCGACTACGCTCCCTCCTCCTCAAGACTTGGTCGCCACTCAGAAGCGATGGCGGATACCCATGCGCACAGCCGACTGGTTGCCGGTGGCCGACTGGATGCCGCCGCCAAAGACCGGGTAGGCGTTGTAGCCCTTGTCACGGTCATAGACCGCGCCCACATACAGGTCGGTACGCTTGGAGATCTTGTAGTCAGCCATGGCGATGAAGGCCTGGGCATTGCCCACACCCTGGTTGCGGCTCTGGAACTGGTAGGCCGCCGACAGATCCCACAACGCGGTCAATGCATAGACCGTGCCCAGTTCATAGGTGGTGGCCTTGGCGCTGGTGGCGGTGTTCTTGACCTGGGTGATCACGCCGAAGGGCTTGAAGGCGCCCAGCTGGTAGGTCGCACCGAGGCCGTACATCCTCGTCGAGGATGCCCCTGCCGCATCCTTGATGTCGGTATAGGCCAGCGCGCTGGAGAAGGCGCCGCTGTCGTACTGGCCGGTGGCGCTGAGGGTGCGGCCGGCGGTGTTGTTGCCGGCGACTTCGCCCAAGCCATACATGGCACCGAAGCTGAAGCCACCCATCTTGGCGCTGCTGTACTTGACCGAGTTGTTGGTGCGGTCACCGGCGTAGATGTGGTCGTTCAGGGCCGCTGCGTGGGCCGCATCGGCATGCAGGCCCCAGGCGAAGGAGCCGGCCGGGGAGAGCGCACCCATCGCATACTGGCCGCCCAGGTTGGACATGAAGTCGTACTGGCGACCCACGCTGACCGAACCCCAGTCGCGGCCGCCGATGCCCACGAAGGACTGGCGGCCGAAGATCAGGCCACCCTGGCCCAGGCTGCCATCATCGGCGCCGAAGCCGGTCTCCAGGGTGAAGAAGGCGTTCAGGCCACCGCCCAGGTCTTCGGTCCCCTTGAAGCCGATGCGGCTGCCTTGCGCGATGCCGCTATCCATGCGCAGCAGCGAGGCGCCACCGCCCCCGGTTTTCACGGCGTTGGAGTAATAGGTCAGGCCCAGGTCGATCAGGCCATAGATGGACACGCTGCTCTGTGCGTGCGCCATGGTCGTGCCGGCCGCGAAGAGGGCGGCGGCCAGTAGTGTCTTCTTCATGAAACAAGGCTCCCTGTGGTATTGCAGTCTGTTGAAACAGTCTGGATGCAGCCTGCGATGGGCTGCATGGCGAACATGACGTCAAGTCATGTGAAGCCATCATAGGAAGCGCGTTTGCGTCAGATCAAATTGATGCAGCGGATAGATGCGATAAGTAGGATTCATGCATGCCGCAGATAAGTCGCCGATTCTCGAATCCGGTGCATGAATCCTTCTTTTGGCGGGCCAATCATGCGTGATGGCACCACGCGAGTGCGCACGATCACCAATCCGGCGCGCATGGTCGCGGGCTCAAGCGGCCGTAAAGGAATCTTTAGTTGTGGCTTTCGACCAACGGCAGCGTGAAGCAGAAATGGGTGCCGCGCGGTGTACCCGGTTGTGCCCAGATATCGCCGCGATGGCGCGCGATGATGTTCTTGCATAGCGCCAGCCCAATGCCATTGCCGCCGACCTTGGAAGAGAAGAAGCCATCGAAGAGCCGCTCGCGATGCCCGGCATCGATGCCGCGTCCTTCGTCAGCCACCGTCAGCCGCGCCAGGCCGGCGTCCCTGGTCGTGCTGATGCGCACGCGCCTGGCGCCCTCGGGGAAGTTGCCCATCTCCTCGATGGCATTGAAGGCCAGGTTGAGGATCACCTGGCCCACCAGCACCTTCTCGCAACTGACCACCACCGGCTCGGCGCAGGGGGCGATCACCAGATGCACGCGGCCTTCGACGGCCTTCATCTCGATGAACCAGCGCACCTCCGCCAGCACCTCGTTGAGATCGATGAGCGTCTCGCTCTGCTCCAGCCTGACCACGTATTCGCGCACGCTCTTGATGATGCTGGCGGCGTGATCGACCTGACGGCCAGCGCTCTCCAGCCCCCAGACGATCTGGCCGGTCTGTTCGCGCAAGGCCTCGATCTGCTTCAGGCGCAGCACCGAACCTTCGAGGAAGTTGCGGATCGCCGCCAGCGGTTGCGAGAGTTCGTGGGCGATGGCGGTGGCCATCTCGCCCATGGCATTGTGGCGCGCCAGGTATTCCAGCGCGGCCTGGTCGCGCCGCCTGGCTTCCTCGGCCTCGACCTGTTCGGTGATGTCGCGGAAGTGCAGCAGGTGGCCTTTCAGATCGTTCTCGATCTCGATGTAACGGCACACCGCATGGTGCCAGCGCACCACGCCATCCTTGCGCACGATCTGGTAGCGCAGCGGGAAGGAGATCGCATCCGGCAGCGCCAGGGTGAGCAGTTCCAGCAATTCCTCGCGCGAGTCCGCCAGGCAGAGTTCCGGGAAATTCTTCGGCAGATGCTGCCCGGGCCGCACACCCAGCAGCTTGCGTCCGGCGTCGCTCAGATAGTCGATGCCGCCATCGGCACGCAGCACTGCCACGCCCTCGTCGGAGTCCTGCATGAATTCCTTGAGCCGGCTCTCCAGGCGCTTCATCTCGCGGCGGATCTGTTCCTCGCGGGCGATGTCGCGGAACTGCACCATGATCACATCGCGCTCGGCCAGCGGCACCAGCGTGGCGATGGCCTCGGAGAGGATCTCGTCACCATTCTTGGCGCGGTAGCACCACTCCACCATGTTGGTGCCGTGGAGCACCGCATCATGCAGCCACTTGCGTCCGATCTCGCGACGGTACTCGTGGGACTGCCGGCTCATGTCGGGTGCCTTCAGCGGCAGCAGTTCCTCCAGCGTGAAGCCCAGCACCTTGCAGGCCGAGGGATTGGCCCAGAGGATGGACTTGCTCTGGGCATCGTGCAGGATGATGCACATGGGCAAGGCATCCATCATGCGGCGGAAGTCGTCGAGGCCAAAACGGATGGCGTCGTCGGGCAGGGCGGTAGCGTCAGGCATCGTGGTCTCGCGGCTCTCTTCATGGCAAGTCCGGGACCGGGTAGGGAATGGCAGTCCTGGCTTGCAGCTGGGGTTTGGAACGGGAGCTGGTGGCTAGGGGTTTTCTTTAGAAGAGGCCTCCTCATCCCCTAAAAAAGCTGCAGCGCTCCCGATTGAACCGGGCAACGCCGCTCCCTACACTCGACTTCATTCTGATGCAAGCAACCTGGAGAATGCAATGTCCGTGATGGAAAAGCCGGCCGCCCTGGCGGCACGAGAAGACGATGCGATGGCACCGCTGCTGGCCGAGATCCGCGCGCGTCGCGACGAGTTCGGCCAGCAGCGCTTCGTGCCGCGCGACTTCATCGCGCAGTTGAAGAAGGTGGGCGTGTTCCGCGCCGCCACGCCGCAATGCTTCGGCGGCAGCGGCATGTCGCCCATGGCTTTCCTGCAGATGATCGAGAAGATCTCGGAAGCCGATGCCTCGGTGGGCTGGGTGGCCAGCTTCGGCTCGGCCTCGGTCTACCTGGCGGCCTTGCCCAAGGCGACCCAGGCCCAGCTGTACGCCAACGGCCCCGACCTGACCTTCGCCGGCGGCCTCTTCCCCATCCAGCCGGCCACCCAGGTGGAGGGCGGCTGGACCGTCAACGGCACCTGGAAGTTCGCCAGTGGCTGCAAGGGCGCCGACATGCTGGGTGTGGGCATCGGCGCGGCCGTGCCGGGCCAGGCCGGCTCCAAGCCGCGCACCGCCGTGTTGCCACCGCAGCAGGTCGAGATCGTCGAGAACTGGGATGTCATGGGCCTGGCCGGCACCGGCAGCCACGACCTCAAGGTCGTGCAGCAATTCGTGGCCGATGAGTGGACCTTCATCCGTGGCGGCGAATCCACCATCGACGAACCCCTGTATCGCTATCCCACCATCGCCTATGCCGCCCAGGTACTGGCCGTGGTGAACCTGGGCGTGGGTCGCGCCGCCATCGACGAGATCAACCAGATGTCGGGCGGCCGTGTCGCCATCACCGGCGCGCCCAAGCTGGCCGACCGTTCCTATGTGCGCATCGAGGTGGCCAAGGCCGAGGCGCGCCTGCGTTCGGCACGCGCCTTCCTCTACGACGCCACCAATGAAGTGTGGCAATCGATCCTGGCGGGCTATCCTGTCACGCCCGAGCAGGTCAGCCTGCTGCGCCTGACCGCCGTCGAGATCGCCAAGGTCGGCAACGAAGTGGTGCAAGCCATGTTCGGCCTGGCCGGCACCACTGCGATCTACAGCAACCACCCCTTGCAGCGCTACCTGCGTGATGCCGCCGTGGTCAAGCAGCACGCCTTCCTGGGCGAAGGCATCTATGACGGCGCCGGCGCAGTGACGCTGGGCGTGCCGCCGATGCCGGGCTTCCTGTAAGCCAGGCCTCTCGCGTTTGCATTTTTTTGACTACCCCGTTTTGAGCCGGAGAATCCATGAGCCAGATCCCAAGCAATGAAAAAGAACCGCTGCGCGTATTGTTCTGCGTCGGCGTCACCCAGAACTTCTTCGACCTGCCCGCCACCGAGACCGGCCCGGTGTGGCAAGCCTATGGCCAGATGATGACGGCACTGGCGACCATGGACGGCATCAAGGTGTTGGGCACCATGGATGATGACCGCCTCATGGTGGGCAAGTCCGATGCCGCGCCCTGGACCTTCTACATGATGGCCGACGTGGCCGATCTCGATACGGTGGTCGCGGCCTGCAACCTGTTCCGCACCACCATGGTGGGCGAGCACCGTCTCTGGAAGTACGGCAAGATCGAAGCCCGCGTCGGTCGCGCCCTGATCATCCAGGGTGGCTGAGATGGACAAGAAGATCGCCCTGGTCACCGGTGCCGCACGCGGCCTGGGAGAGCGCATTGCGCGCAAGATGCACGCCGCCGGCTACAAGGTGGCGCTGGCCGACGTGGATCTGGAACTGGTCTCGGCCGTGGCCGCCAGCCTGGATGCCAGCGGCGCCACCGCCATGCCGCTGGCGCTGGATGTGCGCCGCAAGCCCGACTTCATCGCCGCCTGCGACGCCATCGAGCTGCGCTGGGGCGGTGTCGCCGTGCTGGTCAACAATGCCGGCCAGTCGCGCGTGGCGGCGTTGATGGAGATCACGCCGGAACAGTTCGACGAGGTCACCGCCATCAACCTCAAGGGCACGTTTCTTGCATGCCAGGTATTCGGCAAGCGCTTCGCCGATCGGGGGTACGGACGCATCATCAACATCGCCTCGCTGGCCGGCCAGAATGGTGGTACCGCCACCGGCGCCCACTATGCGGCGGCCAAGGGCGGCGTGCTGACGCTGACCAAGGTCTTCGCCCGTGAACTGGCCGGAGCCGGAGTGACCGTCAACGCGATCTCGCCGGGTCCGCTGGATCTGCCCATCGTGCGCGAGATCGTGCCGGCCGACAAGCTGGCCGCGACCATCGCCAACATCCCGGTGAAGGCGCTGGGCGAGCCCGACTTCATCGCCGATGCGGTGCTGCTGCTGGCTTCGCCCGATGCCGGGGCGGCCACCGGCGCCTGCCTCGATATCAATGGCGGCCTGTATATGCGTTAAGCTCCACCTGCTGTCCACGCCACCGGTGGCAGCGCGGGGAATCGCTGCCATCCGTCTCATCAACACTAGGGAGAACCACATGTTGCACAAACGCCTGATTGCCACCTCCACGCTGGCTGCACTGGCGACCTTCGCCGCTCTTGGCGCGGGCAATCCTGCATTTGCACAGGTCAAGATCGGGGTCGTGACCTCTTCCACCGGGCCGGTCTCGCTGGTGGGCATTCCGCAAAAGAATACCGTGCCGCTGCTGCCGACCAAGGCCGGTGACCTGAAGGTGGAATACATCTCGCTGGATGACGCCAGCGATCCGACCAAGTCGGTCACCGAAGTCAAGAAGCTGATCTCCGAATACAACGTCGACGCCATCATCGGCCCCAGCGGTTCGCCCAATGCCATGGGCGTGATCTCCTTCGCCGCCGAGGCGGGCGTGCCCATGCTGGCCCCGGTGGGGACCGCCGCCGTGGTGCTGCCCATGACCGAGCAAAAGAAGTGGGTCTTCAAGACCACCCAGAACGATGACCTGATCGCCAATGCCCTGGTGGGCCAGATGATCAAGAGCAAGGTCAAGACGGTGGGCTTCATCACCATCAACGATCCCTTCGGCGAGAACTGGGCCAAGGTCTTCAGCGAGCTGGCCGCCAAGAATGGCATCAAGATCGTCGCCAACGAACGCTACCAGCGCACCGACACCTCGGTGACCGCGCAGACCCTGAAGATCATGGGCGCCAATCCCGACGCCGTGCTGGTGGCCGCACCGGGCGCGGCCACCGTGCTGCCGCAGACCACGCTGTTCGACATGGGTTACAAGGGCAAGCTGTACCAGACCCACGGTGCGGCGCTGCCGGCCTTCCTGCAACTGGGCAAGAACAAGGTCGAAGGCACCATCCTGGCCGCCAGCCTGATGCTGGTGCTGCCGGAGATCGCCGACAGCAACCCGTCCAAGAAGGTCGCCACCGACTACATCGAAGCCTACAAGAAGATGTATGGCAGCGTGCCCGCCACCTTCGGCGCCAACGTCTACGATGCCGGCCTGTTGCTGGAAAAAGCCATTCCGGTGGCGGCCAAGAAGGGCAAGCCCGGCAGCAAGGAATTCCGCGCCGCGCTGCGTGACGCCCTGGAAGGGACCAAGGAAGTCGTCGGCACGCAGGGCGTCTACAACATGAGCCCGGCCGACCACAGCGGCTTCGACGAACGCGGTCGCGAGCTGATCACCGTCAAGGGCGGTAACTGGACCCTGCTGAAGTAAGAGCTCGTCCTGCATGTGTTTGTGCTTCAAGTGACCGTTCGTCCTGAGTAGCGGCGACGCCGCGTATCGAAGGCCCTCCTGCCGGGGATCACGGGTCTGTCGTCGTCGGTACGCCTTCGATACGGCCCTCAAAGGGCCTACTCAGTCCGAACGGTCGTGAGATGGGTTTGTAAATAGTTTCCAGAAAAATGAATTTGTTTCGCCTGGCGCACTGAGCTTTGTCGGTGCGGCTGGCGACGTTCTCCTCCTCCACACGCATCCCGAACCTGGCGCGTCGTTCCTGGTTAGATCGCAGCGCGCCGGCTCCACAAGGAAGTCGCAATGAATCTCAACATCGTGGCGCTACTGGGGCAGGACGGCATCACCAACGGCGCCATCTATGCGCTGCTGGCGCTGTCCATCGTCCTGGTCTTCACCGTCACCCGCATCCTGCTCATCCCGCAGGGTGAGTTCGTCTCCTTCGGCGCGCTCACCATGGGCATGATGCAGAACGGCCAACCGCTCACCGTGGCCTGGCTGCTGGTGGCCCTGTGCCTGGCCGCCTGTCTTTTCGATCTCTATGACATGTGGCGCACCAGCCGGCGTCGCCCCAGCCTGTGGCTGCCGGCCAAGCTGGTCTATGCGGCCGTGGTGGCCGGCGTGGCGCTGTCGTTCAATTTCTCCACCTGGCCCATGCTGGCGCAGATCGCCATGACCCTGCTGCTGCTGGTGCCGATGGGGCCGCTGATGTACCGCCTGGCCTTCCAGCCCATCGCCAGCGCCTCGCCGCTGGTGCTGCTGATCGTCTCCATCGCGGTCCACGTGGCCCTGGTCGGGGTGGCACTGCTGGTGTTCGGCCCGGAAGGCGCGCGCACCGCGCCCTTCACCGAAGCGGCGCTGGAGCTGGGCAGCTTGCGCTTCTCCAGCCAGGCGCTGTGGGTGGTGTGCGTCTCGCTGCTGCTGATCGTGGCCCTGTTCGTGATGTTCGAGCGCACGCTCTACGGCAAGGCCCTGCGCGCCGCCGCCCTCAATCGCATGGGCGCGCGCCTGATGGGGATCTCGCCGGTCTTCGCCGGCAAGGCCATGTTCCTGCTGGCCTCGCTCATCGGGGTGATGTCGGGCGTGCTGATCGCGCCCCTCACCACGATCTACTATGACTCGGGCTTCCTGATCAGCCTGAAGGGCTTCGTCGGCTCCATCATCGGCGGCCTGGTCAGCTATCCGGCTGCCGCCCTGGGGGCGCTGGCCATCGGCCTGATCGAATCCTTCTCCACCTTCTGGGCCAGTGCCTACAAGGAAATCATCGTGTTCGTGCTCATCATCCCCATCCTGCTGTGGCGCTCGCTGTCCACCCGTCATGTGGAGGAAGAAGAATGAAGCGCGTCATTTCCTCCCGTACCGCGCTGGGCGTGTTCATCGCCCTGCTGGTGGCAGCGCCCTTCGTGGCATCGGCCTTCACCATGACCCTGTTGAACAACATTGGCCTGGCCACGCTGGTGGTGCTGGGGCTGGTGTTGCTGACCGGCGTGGCCGGCCTGACCAGCTTCGGCCAGGCGGCCTTCGTCGGCCTGGGCGCCTATATCTCGGCGGCGCTGTCGGCCAAGGTGTTGCCCTTGCCGGATGCCCTGCTGTGGATGCAGTCGCCCTGGATCGCACTGCTGGTGGCGCTGGTACTCACCGCGCTGCTGGCGCTGGCCGTGGGCAGCGTCACCCTGAAACTCTCCGGCCACTACCTGCCGCTGGGCACCATCGCCTGGGGCATCAGCCTGTACTTCATCTTCGGCACGCTGGAGAGCATGGGCGGCCAGACCGGCATGTCGGGCATCCCCTCGCTGAACCTGTTCGGTGTGACGCTGGCCTCGGACCGCGCCATCTACGGCCTCATCTGGGCGGCCGTGATGCTGGGCGTGGCAGCCCTGCACAACCTGCTGGATTCACGCGAAGGCCGCGCCATCCGCGCCCTCAAGGGTGGCATGGTGATGGCCGAGGCCATGGGCATCGATACGGCACGCATGCGCATCGTGGTATTCGTTATCGCCGCGGTGCTGGCGGCGGTGTCGGGCTGGCTGTACGTGCACATGCAGCGCTTCGTCAATCCTTCGCCCTTCGGCCTGGGCTTTGGCATCGACTACCTGTTCATGGCGGTGCTCGGTGGCGCCAGCAATGTCTGGGGCGCGGTGCTGGGCTCGACCCTGATCGTGGTCCTGAAGGAATGGCTGCAGGGCCTCTTGCCGGCCATCCTCGGCCGCTCCGGCAACTTCGAGACCATCGTCTTCGGCCTGTTGATCGTGGTACTGCTGCAGCGTTCGCGTGATGGCCTGTGGCCCTACCTGGCCCGCCTGGTGCCGGTGCGCACGCGCCGCCTGCAGATCGATGCCAGTGCCGAGGCGCTGCCGCGCCGCCCCATGCCGGCCCGCGACGAAGTGGTGCTGGATGTGCGCAACGTGACCCGCAAGTTCGGCGGCCTGGTGGCCAACAATGACATGAGCCTCAAGGTCATGGCCGGCGAGGTGCTGGCGCTGATCGGCCCCAATGGCGCCGGCAAGTCGACGCTGTTCAACCAGGTCTCGGGCGTGGACACGCCGACCTCGGGCAGCGTGCAGTTCCGTGGTCATGAGGTGACCGGACGCGGTTCGCGCCACATCGCCGGCCTGGGCATGAGCCGCAGCTTCCAGCATGTGCGCCTGATGTCGCGCATGACGGTGCTGGAGAACGTTGCCATTGGTGCCTACCTGCGCGGCCAGCGCGGCGTGCTGGCCGCGATGCTGCGCCTGGACCGCCAGGAAGAAGCGCGCCTGCTGGCCGAAGCCGCACGCCAGATCGAGCGCGTGGGCCTGACGGCGCAGATGTATGAGCCGGCCGGCTCGCTGTCGCTGGGCCAGCAACGCATCCTCGAAATCGCCCGCGCCCTGGCTGCGGACCCCTGTCTGCTGCTGCTGGACGAACCGGCCGCCGGCCTGCGCCTGGGCGAGAAGCAGGCGCTGGGCGACCTGCTGCGCAAGCTGCGCAGCGAGGGCATGGCCATCCTGCTGGTGGAGCACGACATGGACTTCGTCATGGAACTGGTCGACCGCATCGTGGTGATGGACTTCGGCCAGAAGATCGCCGAGGGCTTGCCCGACGACATCCAGAACAACCCCGCCGTGCTGGAAGCCTATCTGGGCGTGGCCGATGAAGATGAATCGCCAGCGGAGCCGGTGGCTGCCCTGGCCGCAGGAGCACAACATGGGCAATAAGGTATTGGAAGTACGCGACCTCTCGGCCGCCTATGGTCGCGTGCAGGTGCTCTCGGGCATCGACCTGTCGGTGGAGCAGGGCAGGATCGTCACCGTCATCGGCCCCAATGGCGCGGGCAAGACCACGCTGCTCTCGGCCATCATGGGCGTGCTGCCTTCGCGCGGAGTGATGGCCTTCGATGGCGTGATCCGCCATTCGCCAGAGGTGGAAGAGATGGTCGCCGCCGGCATGACCCTGGTGCCGGAAAAGCGCGAACTGTTTGCCGAGATGAATATCGAGGACAACCTCATGCTGGGCGCCTTCCAGCGCTACCGCACCGGCTTGCGCGACCATGCGGCCACGCTGGAGGAGGTCTATACGCTGTTCCCGCGCCTGCGCGAGCGGCGTACCCAGCAGGCCGGCACGCTCTCCGGCGGCGAGCGCCAGATGCTGGCGGTGGGCCGCGCCCTGATGGCCAAGCCGCGCCTGCTGATGCTGGATGAACCCAGCCTGGGGCTGGCGCCGCTGATCGTGCGCGAGATCTTCCGCATCATCGCCGAGCTGCGCCGGCGTGGCGTCTCCATCCTGCTGGTGGAGCAGAATGCGCGTGCCGCCTTGCAGGTGGCCGATTACGGCTACGTGCTGGAAAACGGCGAGATCCGCATGCACGGTCCGGCCAGCCAGCTGGCCCATGACCGCCGCGTGATCGAGGCTTACCTGGGCTTGTCCGGCAAGCACCAGGACAAGCTGGCCGGTTGAGTCTTTCCCCAGGAACCCCTCATGAGTCAAGATCTCCCCCCCAACACCACCCCGCTGCGCATCTGCATCGCCGGTGCCGGCGCCATCGGCGGCACGCTGGCGGTGCGCCTGTCGGCCGCCGGCCACCAGGTCAGCGTGCTGGCCCGCGGCCAGACCCTGCAAGCCATCCGTGAACGCGGCCTGACGCTGCACGACCTGCATGGCAGCACCCAGGCCCGGCCCGCCGCCAGCGACCGGCCCGAGTTCGGCGTGCAGGATGTGATTTTCCTGTGCGCGAAAAGTCAGGACATGTCAGCCCTGCTGCCGCAGGTCGCCCCCATGGTGGGTGAGCAGACGGTGGTGATTCCCACCAACAATGGCGTGCCCTGGTGGTATTTCCACCGCGAGGGCGGGCGCTTCGATGGGGAGACGGTCAAGGCCGTCGATCCCGAGGGTGCGCTGGCGGCAGCCGTGCCGCTGGAGCGCCTGATCGGCAGTGTGCTCTTCATCACCGCCGAAGTGGTCGGCCCCGGCGAGATCCGCTCCGTCAATCCCCACCTGATGGTGTTGGGCGAGCCGTCCGGCGAGATGAGCGAGCGCCTCTTGCGCGTGCGTGCCGCGGTCGAGGCCGCGGGTATCGAAGCCCGCGCCACCGATCGCATCCGCGACAAGCTGTGGACCAAGATCATCGCCAACATCAGCACCAATCCGCTGTCGGTCATCACGCAAGGCACGCTGGAGCAGTTGTACGGCTTGCCGGAGTTGCGCGAGGTGGTCAGCCAGATCATGCGCGAGACCCTGCAGGTGGCCGCCAGCTATGGCGCCCGCGTCGATATCGATCCGCTCACCTTCCTGCAGCTGGGCGAGGCCATGGGGGCCTTCCGCACCTCCATGCTGCAGGACTGGGAGCGCGGCCGTCCGCTGGAGCTGGCCGCCATCGGTGATGCGGTGCTGGAAATGGCGGAACGTTTCGCGCTGCCCATGCCGATCACGCGGGCCATGGTATCGCTGGCGCGCTTTCGGGGCGCGGCAGCACAACAACAGAGAGCGCAGCAAGACAACAGCCCGCAGCTTGCCGTCAAGGCAGCGTGAGCGGGAATCCCCCGGCTACCGTTCGCACTGAGTAGCCGCGCAGCGGCGTATCGAAGGCGCATTGATGATGGGCGCGCCTTCGATACGGTCCTGCGGACCTACTCAGTCCGAACGGTCTTCCTTATTTCCAGAAAACGTCGTTTTCGATCCAGGAGTTCCATCAATGAACATCATGCAATACAGCTACGGCGCAGATAAGCCGGCCCACTGCAGCGACGAGGAATGGGCGCTGCGCATCCAGCTGGCCCACTGTTATCGCCTGGTCGATTACCTGGGCTGGACCGAGATGATCTTCAACCACATCTCGGTACGGGTACCGGGGGCGGGACATCACTATCTGGTCAACCCCTTCGCCCTGAACTACAACGAAGTCACCCCGGCCAACCTGCTGAAGGTAGGTCTGGATGGTCAGTTGGCCGAGCCCTCGGACTACAAGGCCAACCCGGCCGGATTCGCCCTGCATAGCGCCATCCATGGCGCGCGCGATGACCTGCGCTGCGTGATCCACACGCACACCACGCCGATCTCGGCGGTGACGATGAAGAAGAGCGGCTTCGAGCACAACGACTTCTACGGCGCGCAATTGTTTGGCCGCATCGGCTATCACGACTTCGAGGGCATCACACTCTTCGCCGAGGAGAAAGAGCGCATGCTGCAGAGCCTGGGTGAGAAGCACATCCTGGTGCTGCGCAACCACGGCGTGGCGGTGTGCGAGAGCGATATCGAACGTGCCTTCTTCCTGTTGTGGACGGTGCAGCGCGCCGCCGAGATCCAGGTGGCGGGCCGTGCCATGGGGGGCGAAGACCAGCTGCTGCCCGACGGTGTACGCCAGAAGTGCGCCGACCTGACCCAGCAACTGATCCGCAATGACGGCTTCGCGGTGATCTTCTTCGAGGCCATCGTGCGCAAGATGCTCAAGGCGGTCTATGCGGTGAAGTGATGGCGGGCAGGATATTCATCACTGCCATCGATCAATGAAAATCGCGCCGGTCCGGGAGGACGGCGCGATTTTTTTACGGCGACAACAGGGCCGGGCTCAGCGCGTGCCGGTCTTGTCCCAGTCGGCGGCGCGATCGGAGGCGCTGCCGGCCACCGAATACAGCGCGCCCGGCGCATTGCGGGTCTTCTGGAAGTCTTCCAGCGACTGCCCGCGCATGGCCGCATAGATGTGCAGGTTGGACACACCCACTACCGCGCCCATCTTCTCCAGCAGGAAGAAGATCACGCCATAGCGGATCATGGCCTGCCAGTCGCGGCGGCTGATCATGTCGCGTTCCTCGGCCGACAGGCCGGCTTCCTCGAAGGTCAGCTCGGGATCGGCCAGGAAGCGCTCGCGGAAGGCCGGCTGGATCAGCTGGTGCAGGTAGCGGTTGATGCGGTAGCGGCGGTTGCTGGTCTCCAGCGTGAAGGGATAGGTGCCGGCCAGTTTCTCGATGCCGTCCAGCTGGGTGGCGATATGGGCAAGATGGCGCTCCTTCTCGGCAGCCTGCAGGGTGGCATCGACCGCGACGGCAGGCTCATAGACGGCCACCGCGATGCCGGTCATCGAGGGCAGGTAGTACTCGCGGTGCAGGCAGTTCACGCCGGCCGGCATGGCGCCGCGCATGATGAGCCACATGATGACCTCGGCGCTTTCCAGGCCGCCCAGGGTGGCCAGTTCGGCGTGGGTCAGGCGGGTCAGGGCTTCGGGATCGTGTTGCAGCAGGTCCAGGAACTGGTGGTCCCAGGGCGTGTTGTTGAAACCGGCGCGCTCGCCATGCACCTGGTGCGACAGGCCGCCGGTGGCGACGATGACCACGTCCAGGTCTTCCGGATAGCTTTCGATGGCGCGGCGCAGGCCCTGGCCCAGCTTGTAGCAGCGGCGCGCGGTCGGCACCGGGAACTGCAGCACGCCCACTTGCAGCGGGATGATCTGGCCGGGCCAGCCATCCTGGTGTTCCCACAGCATCGACAGTGGCGAGAAGCAGCCATGGTCCAGCGGCTTCTGCTGGAAGAAGGACATGTCGAATTCATCGGCCATGAGCGAGCTGCCGATATGGCGCGCCAGCGCCGCATGACCGCCCACCGGCGGCAGCTTGCGGGCGCCGCCGCCTTCGTCGGCGACCTGGTACTGGTCGCCCACGCCCAGCGCGAAGGCCGAGTAGTGGTCGAAGAAGAAGGAGGTCACGTGATCGTTGTAGACCACCAGCAGGACGTCCGGCTGCTTCTCCTTGAGCCACTGCTGCACCGGTTCATAGGCCTTGAAGATGGGCGCCCAGACCTGGTCGTGCTGCTTGTTGGCATCGAGCGCGAAGCCGATGGTGGGGGTATGCGAGGTGGCGATGGCGCCGACGATATTTGCCATGAAATCTATTCCTGTTTCAGATGAATCCGGTATCTCTTATCGAGCAAACTGATCAGACTGCGGCGGCCGGGCGCTGGCCCAGCTGGATGAACACGATGATGAGCGCCGCCAGCGTGGCCGGTACCGCCAGGATGGCGATGACCGCCCCGAAGCCCCAGCCCATGGACAGCAGCACGCCACCGGCAAACGAGCCCAGAATGCTGCCGAAGCGACCCACGCCCAGCATCCACGACACCCCGGTGGCCCGCACCACAGTCGGGTAGCAGGAGGGGGCGAAGGCGTTCAGGCCGGTCTGCGCACCGCTCATGCAAAAGCCCGCCAGCAACACATAGGCTGCGAACATGCCCGACTGCACGCTGCCCGAGGCCAGCAGCAGGATGAACACGGCGCCCGAGATGTAGGCCGCGGCGATGGCTCGGCTGGGCGACCAGCGGTCCATCAGGTAGCCTACCACCAGCGCGCCGACGGTGCCGCCGAGCTGGAACAGGGCGGTGATGCTGGCGGCCTTCTCGATGGGCAGGCCGGCATCCTTGATCAGGGTGGGCAGCCAGCCGGAGAGCAGGTAGATCACCAGCAGGCCCATGAAGTAGGTGCCCCACAGCGACAGCGTGGTCTTGCGATAGTGGTCGGAAAGCAGCACCTTGCCCGGCTGGGTGCTCTTGACCTGCGGCTCGCTCACGCAGAAGCCCTGGCCGGCGGCGAATTCCCCCCCGCAGACGCGCGCCAGGGTACGGGCGATGCGATCGGCAGGATAGTTGCGGACCACCATGAAGCGCGCCGATTCCGGCACCAGCCACAGGTAGAAGGGCAGGCACACCAGCGGGATGGCGCCGCCCACCATGAGCACGGCACGCCAGCCATGGTCGGGCAGCAAGGCCGCGGCCAGGAAGCCGACCAGGGCCGAACCGAGGTTGAAGCCGGTGAACATGATCGCCAGCAAGGTGCTGCGCGAGCGCTCCGGCACATATTCGGAGAGCAGGGTGGTGGCATTGGGCATGGCCGCACCCAGACCCAGTCCGGTCAGGAAGCGCAGCGCCGACAGCGTCACCACATCCTGCGCGGCGGCACAGGCCAGGCTGCATACGCCGAACCAGGCTACCGCCGTCATCAGCAGCTTCTTGCGGCCGTAGCGGTCCGAAAGCGGACCCACCAGCAGCGCGCCGATGGCCAGGCCGATCGGTGCGGCACTCATGACCACACCAAAGGCGGCCCGCGAGATGCCCCATTCCTTGGTGATGCCCGGGGCCAGGAAGCCCATGATGGCCACGTCCATGCCGTCGGTGGCCACGATCAGGAAGCAAAGCACCAGCAAGAGCCACTGGTAGCCGGACATCTTGCGTGCGTTGATGTGCGATCGCACATCCAGCGATTGTGCTGTATTCATTAAGTCTCCGTCGTGATGTCGAATTATTGGAAAGCGCCGGTTTATGTCCACGCGGCTGGAATGAGGCAGGTCGAAGCGCAACAAGCCTGCCTCGACATGGCAAGCAGTGTACGGCGGGGCGTTTCGATGAGTATTGCTTTCGGCTACCTGAGCGTTGCCATTTGCTAATCGAGGTGGATTGTCGCCGGATCAGCGCCAGGCCGCGGCGACCGCCTCGATCTCCTGTTGCAGCACGCGTGCGCCGGGCGAGAGGTGGGCGCCACGGCGCTGCATCAGGCCGATCTGGCGTTGCAGGCCGTGCATGGCCAGGGGCAGGGTGGTGAGCTGGCCGGTGGCGATCTCGTGGTGCAATTGCTTGGCCGAGATCACGGTGAGCATGTCGCTGCCTACCAGCAGGCCGCGCAGCAGCGCCAGGTCGCCGGTTTCCACGGCCGGGCGCGGGGCCGGCCATTGGCTGTCGCGGAAGAATTGCTCGATGGAATCACGCAGCGGCGTGCCGGCCCGCGACAACACCCAGGGATAGCCGTCCAGATCGGCCAGGGCCAGTTTCTTGCGTTGCGCCAGCGGATGGCCGGCGCGGGCGATCAGGGCGGCACTGTCGGCCACCAGCGGGCGCATGTCGAAGGTATCGCTGGAGAAAGCGCGCAGGGCGCCCACGATGAAGTCGATACGCCCGCTCATGAGGCCGGCCGCCAGCTCTTCATAGGGACTCTCCAGCGAGCGGATCTGCAGGCGCGGATGGCGTGCCAACACCCGCGTGAGCGCGGTGGGCAACAGCTGCGAGCGCGCCAGCGGCAAGGCGCCGATGGTCACCGTGCCTTGCACGATACCGTCCAGGGCGGCGATGTCTTCGGGGATATGGCGCAGCTCGGCCAGCGCCCGGCCGAAGCGCTCGGTCCAGCGGCGTCCGGCGTCGGTGGGCAGCATGCCATGGGCGGTACGGAAGAACAGCGGCTGCCCCAGGATGCCCTCCAGCAGCGCCAGCGACTGGCTTACCGCCGAGGGCGAGACTTCCATCAGCCGCGCCACGCTGGGCATGTGGTGGGTCTCGGCCAGCAGGGCGGCGGCCTGCAGGCGACGTTCATTGAAGAGCGCATCCAGGCTGGCCACCTGGCTGCCGGTACGTTCGCGCAGGCGCAGGGCGTCGTCGCGCACTTCGCGCAGCTCGGCCTCGATGCGTTCCACCCGCAGTCGCACGGCCTCGCCGGCGGCGGTCAGCAGCATGCCGCGGCCGCGCCGCTCGAACAGTTGCGTCTCCAGGCTCTGCTCCAGGGCCGCCACCGAACGCGCCACCGCCGATGAAGCGCGCAGCAGCGTGTCGGAAGACCGGCGCACGCCCCCGGTGGTGGCGACGACATTGAAGACATGCAGGTGACGCAGGTTGAGCAAGGACATGATGGTGGTCCGGCGGGCTGCCGGTTTCTGAACCCGATTAGAAAATTAGAACAGAGGAAGGCCCACAACGCAACCAAGGCCTGCCCTCGCTCACGCATACTCGGCGCCATCATTTTCAAAGGTAAAGAGCGTGCCTACCACCGACAGCCCGGATTTCCTGCCCCTTGCCTGCACCCTGATGCGGGGCGGCACCTCGCGCGGCCCCTTCTTCGTGGCCAGCGACTTGCCGGCCGAGGTGGCCGCACGGGACCGCGTGCTGCTGGCGGCCCTGGGCTCGCCCGACCGGCGCCAGATCGATGGCCTGGGCGGCGCCCATCCGCTGACCAGCAAGGCCGGCATCGTCAGCCGCAGCAGTGTGCCGGGCGTGGACCTGGATTTCCTCTTTGCCCAGCTGCAGCCGGACTCCGACCGCGTTGATACCACGCCCAATTGCGGCAACATGCTGGCCGCCGTGCTGCCCTTTGCCATCGAGCGCGGGCTGGTGACGGCCGGTGAGCAGAGCACCACCGCCCGCGTGCTCACGCTCAACACCGGCATGCAATGCGATATCACGGTGCCGACCCCGGGCGGGCGCCTGCGCTACAGCGGCGACACCCGCATCGATGGCGTGCCGGGCAGCGCCGCGCCGGTCAGCATCAGCTTCCTCGATACGGCCGGCTCGGTCTGTCCGGCCCTCTTGCCCAGCGGCCGCGTGCTGGACCGCGTGCGCTTCAACAGCGCCGATGGCGTGGCCCATGAGATCGCTGCCACCCTGATCGACAACGGCATGCCCATGGTACTGGTGCGCGCCGCCGACCTCGGCCTGCGCGGTGACGAGAGCGTGGCCGCGCTCAATGGTGACCGCGTGTTGAAGGGGCAGCTGGAAGCGCTGCGCCTGGCCTGCGGTCCATTAATGGGCCTGGGCGACGTGGCGGACAAGAACTACCCCAAGATGTGCCTGCTCTCCGCGCCCCGGGAGGGCGGCAGCATCGCCACCCGCTGCTTTATCCCGCACGTCTGCCACGACGCCATCGGCGTGCTGGCCGCCGTCACGGTGGCGACCGCCTGCGTGCTGGAAGGCTCGGCGGCACAGGGGCTGGCGCGAACCGGTAGCGGCCTGCAGCGCACCGTCTCGGTCGAGCATCCCAGTGGCGAATTCAGCGTGGCCCTGGAGCTCGATGCCCGCGACCCGCAACAGATCCTGCGTGCCGCGCTGCTGCGCACGGCGCGCCCCATCATGCGCGGGGAAGTCCTCATCCCCGCCCATCTCTTCAATGTCACGGATTGAGTCCCCATGCGAGATAGCCTCATCATCGATTGCCACGGCCACTACACCACCGCCCCCCGTGCGCTGGAAGAGTGGCGCAACCGGCAGATCGCCAACCTGAATACGCCCGAACTCGGCCCCAAGGTCGCCGAGCTGAAGATCAGCGACGACGAGCTGCGCGACTCCATCGAGACCAACCAGCTGCGCCTGATGAAGGAGCGTGGCGCCGATCTCACCATCTTCTCGCCGCGTGCGTCCTTCATGGCGCATCACATCGGCGACCTCGACACCAGCCAGACCTGGGCGGCGATCTGCAACGAGCTGTGCCATCGCGTCGCGCAGCTGTTCCCCGATCACTTCATCGGCGCGGCCATGCTGCCGCAGTCGCCCGGGGCCGATATCCGCACGTCCATTGCCGAGATGGAAAAGTGCGTGAAGGAATATGGCTTCGTCGGCATCAACCTCAATCCCGATCCCTCGGGCGGTCACTGGACCTCGCCGCCGCTGTCGGACCGCAGCTGGTATCCGCTCTACGAAAAGATGGTGGAGCTGGACGTGCCAGCCATGATCCATGTGAGCACCAGCTGCAATGCCTGCTTCCACACCACCGGCTCGCACTACCTCAATGCCGATACCACGGCCTTCATGCAGTGCCTGACGTCTGACCTGTTCACGGATTTCCCGACGCTGAAGTTCCTGATTCCGCATGGCGGCGGCGCGGTGCCGTATCACTGGGGCCGCTTCCGCGGGCTGGCGCAGGAGCTGAAGAAGCCGTTGCTCAAGGAGCATCTGCTGAACAACATCTTCTTCGATACCTGCGTCTACCACCAGCCCGGCATTGACCTGCTGACCCGCGTGATCCCGGTGGAGAACGTGCTGTTCGCCTCCGAGATGATCGGTGCGGTGCGCGGCATCGACCCCGAGACCAGCCATTACTACGACGACACCAAGCGCTACATCGAGGCCGCCGATCTCACCCACGAAGAACGCCATCAAATTTACGAAGGCAATGCCCGTCGCGTCTTCCCGCGCCTGGATGCCGCCCTGACACGGAAAGGACTTTGAGCATGAGTACACCGCTGATGAATCAACTGGGCGTGGTCAAGCGCCACATCGTGCGCGCCGATGCCGGCGTGGCAGAACAACTGGGCCGCTACGGTGCGGCCACCGTGCATGAGGCGCAGGGCCGCACCGGGCTGCTCAAGCCCTACATGCGCCCCATCTATGCCGGCGCATCGGTCTCGGGCACCGCGGTGACGGTACTGCTGCACCCGGGCGACAACTGGATGATGCATGTGGTGGCCGAGCAGATCCAGCCCGGCGACATCGTGGTGGCGGCGGTGACCGCCGAATGCACCGATGGCTACTTCGGCGACCTGCTGGCCACCAGTTTCATGGCGCGCGGGGCGAAGGCGCTGATCATCGATGCCGGCGTGCGCGACGTGAAGGTGTTGAAGGAGATGGGCTTCCCGGTCTGGAGCCGCGCCATCAGCGCCAAGGGCACCATCAAGGCCACGCTGGGTTCGGTCAACATCCCGGTGATCTGCGCCGGAGCGCTGGTCCATCCGGGTGACGTGATCGTAGCCGATGACGATGGCGTGGTAGCTGTGCCGGCGGCAGATGCCGCGCGCGTGGCGCAGGTGGCCCAGCAGCGTGAAGACCTGGAGGGGCAGAAGCGTGCCCAGCTCGCCGCCGGCGTGCTGGGACTGGACATGTACAAGATGCGTGGCCCGCTGGAAGCGGCCGGGCTCAGGTATATCGACTGAGGCAGAACCGACCAGAGGAGGAGACCAGAACGACATCAAAAATTGACTGCCATCCCTAAGACAGTCAGGCAAGACAAAAATAAGAAAACGCACAAGCGGCCGACGAGCCGCAGCACCGAGTTGTAGCACACAGCAGGGCCGGCACATCCGCCAGCCCACTCGCCAATCCAAGGAGAAGGAAGACACCATGCAAACCGCATCCCACCCGGCCACCCTCGCTACGGCCACCCCCTCGTCCGGCTGGAAGGACCGCGCCGCGCTGCTCAAGGCCGGCATCATCGGCGGCCTCACCGGCGGCGTCATCATCTGGATCTATGAAGCGCTGGTCTGGGTCGGCGCGCAGCACATGATGCCGCTGGCCGGCATCCCGCGCAACGCCACCGGCCTGGTCTTCGGCCGCGAGGTGCAGGAGTCGCTGGGGCTGCTGGCCTACTTCGTGGGCACCGGCATCCACTTCTTCTTCACGCTGGTGTGGGGCATCCTCTTTGCGGCGCTGTGGCCGCATTTCCGCCGTCGTGGCTATGAGGCGACCTTCGTGGCGCTGTTCTATGCGGTGGTGGCGTGGATCCTGATGCACGTGGCCATCATGATTGCCTCCGACAACCATCCCAACTACTACGACCCGGCCGTCATCATCGGCGGCTTCATGTCGCACCTGTTCTTTACCGTGCCGCTGGCCCTGATCGTCAAGAAGCACTTCGAACGACAGGCCTGAGTTTTTCCGCCCGCATCTGCAACACGTACCGCCCGCGCCTGCGTGGGCGGCGGGGAGCGTGCGCCCCATGCGGACAGCATCGACAACACCAACAACACCGATTTACCCACAGGAGGAGAACCCCCATGCAGTTCAAACACCCCCCCCGATTGCTGCCGGCAGCCTTGCTGCTGGTCGCCAGCCCCGTCGTCCTGGCCCAGAGCTCGGTGACCATCTATGGCGTCATGGATGTCTATACCGCCTACCAGAAGAGCACCGTGGGCGGCAAGGATACTTCGCTCTGGGCCATGGGCAACAATGGCGAGATGACCAGCCGCCTGGGCTTCAAGGGGAGCGAAGACCTGGGCGGCGGCTATCGCGCCACCTTCAACCTGGAAACCGGTTTCGATTCCAGCACCGGCGCGTTGCAGAACAGCTATCGCCTGTTTGACCGCCAGTCCTGGGTGGGCCTGGGTGGTGGCTTCGGCGAGGTGCGCGTGGGCCGGCAGAACAGCGTCATGTTCCTCTACTCGGGCAACATGGATGCCTTTGGCGCGGCCACCTATGGCTCGGCCTACAACAACTTCGCCAACTGGCTGGCGCGGGTGGACAACGACATCAGCTATGTCTCGCCGAAATTCGCCAACTCCAACGTCGAGCTGCACTACTCGGTGGGCGAACGCGCCGGCAGCACGCCTTCCAATGCGGTCTACCAGATCGGCGCGCAGACCCAGCAGGGGCCGCTCTATGTGGGCAGTGCCTACCTGAACGCCAACAACGGCACCAATACCAACAGCGTCAAGCAGTTCATGCTGGGGGGAAACTATGACTACGGCAACGGCAAGGTCTACCTGGCCTTCTTCCGCACCAATGAAGTGATCTCGGCCACCACCGGCAACGTCTTCGTCAATCCGGCCGGCAAGTACGACCCGAGCGGCAACGTGGTCGGCAATACGCCGGGCAACTACCACAACACCTATAGCCTGTCGGCCGACTACCGCCTCAACGCCCAGACCACCATTGGTGCCGGCGGCGGCTACGTCAAGGACAGTTCCAGCTACAACAACAATGCGCGCCAGTTCAGCCTGATCCTGAACTACGACCTGTCCAAGCGCACCCGCCTGTATGCGGTGGCCTCGCGCCTGATCAACCAGAACACGGCCGCCTACAAGATGACCGGCGCCAGCTATACCGCCGGTCAGGCCCTGGTGCCGGATGCGGGCGCCAGCGAGACCGGCGTGCAGCTGGGCATCCGTCACACCTTCTGAGTGTAATGAGCGTGTAGGACGGGCGGGCTAGTGCTGGTCGCGGCTGGCCCGGGCAATCAGCGTATTGAGGAAGGCCCGGGCCGCATTGGGCAGGGTGCGGCCACTGAGGGACTGGATTTCCAGCTGCAGGGTATTCATGTCCTTGTCGCGGATGGGCAGGGCCGCCAGCTGGCCGGCGCGCACCAGCTTCCTGATCGGCAGGCCCGCCGAGAAGCCGATGCCATTGCCCGACATGACGAAGCACAGCAGCGCACTGATGGAGTCGGCCGACAGGGTCGGCTCCAGCAAGACGTTGCGGCGGCTGCAGCAGGCATCGATCAGGCGGCGCATGGTGATGGTCTTCTGCGGCATGGCCAGCGGGTAGGGCGCCAGTTCCGAGAGCGTGACCTGCTTGCGCTGCGCCAGCGGATGCTCGGGATGCATCACCGCCATGATGGGCGCGCGCTGGGCAAATTCCACCTTGATATCGGCATCGGGCGCCATGGTGAAGGTCAGCCCCAGGTCCACCGCGCCTTCGCGGATCTGCTGGGCCACATGCACCGCATTGCCCACCGACAGCTGGAAGCGAATGCCCTTGTGCTGGCGGCAGAAATGCTCGATGGCGCTGGGCACGAATTCCAGCGCGAAACCCTCGGTACAGGCCAGCTTGACCTCGCCGCGCCGCAATCCCTTCAGGGCCGCCAGTTCATTGCCGATGCGCTCGGCTTCCAGCTGCATGCGCAGGGCATGGGCGGCCAGCAGTTCGCCGGCCGCATTGGGACGCATGCCGCGCGAGACCCGCTCGAACAGCGGCGTGTCCAGCTCGGCTTCGAGCCGGGCGATCTGGCGGCTGATTGCCGAGGAGGCCACATTGAGCGTGACGGCCGCCTCCGTGATGGAGCCGCGCCGCACCACTTCAAGAAAGTAGCGCACCGCCGTTTCCTGCAGCACGCGGGTATGGATGGTCGACATGGGGGCATTGTAGGAATGGTTTGCCGATTCGGCAATCAGTTATTCTAAAACTTGTACTTGTGGCAAACCATGCACGGCCTTAGGATGAATCCACGTTACGGAGGGAGCGTCCCGCCGTCGGGCCGGAAGGGAATGCTTCATGGATGCTGCGGTAAAGGATGGCAAGTACAAATACCTGGTGCTGGTCCTGCTGTACCTGGGCTGGTGCGTGTCCTACATCGATCGCGCCGCGATCACCTTCGCGGCCACGCAGATCGCCAGCGAATTCCAGTTGAAGCCCTCCGACCTGGGCATCCTGCTCTCCAGTTTCTTCCTTGGCTACTCGCTGCTGCAATTGCCCGGTGGCTGGCTGGCCGACCGTTTCGGCTCGCGTCCGGTGATCGTCATCTCCATCCTGCTGTGGTCGGTCTTCACCGGCATCACCGGCATGGCCTGGTCCATCACCAGCCTGGTGGTGATCCGTTTCGTGTTCGGGCTGGGCGAGGGCGCCTTCCCGGCGGCCAGCGTCAAGGGCGTGGCCGAGACCTTCACGCGCGAGGAACGGCCCAAGATGTCCTCGCTGCTGATGTCGTCCAACTATATCGGCAGCATGCTGGCGCCGCTGCTGATCGCGCCGCTGATCGTGCACTACGGCTGGCGCGCCGTGTTCCACTATATCGGCATCGCCGGCCTGGTGTTCGCGCTGGTGTACTGGTTCTGCGTGCGCCCGGTGCGCGCCGGTGCGGGTGGCAGCAAGGCCATCAACAAGGCGGCCTTCAAGGCGCTGCTGAAGATGCCGCTGATGTGGCAGATCGTGGCGGTGTGGTTCGGCCTGTCCATCATCAACAAGGGCCTGGACAGCTGGATGCCGACCTACCTGATGACGGTGCGCGGCCTGAACCTGAAATCGGTGGGGCTGCTGTTGCCGCTGCCCTACATCATGGCCGGCCTGTCCACCGCCATCGGCGGCTGGGTGATGGTGCGCTTCTTCGATGGCCGCGAACGCGTGCTGCTGATCGGCAGTTCGCTGCTGACCGCCCTGTTCGTCTATTGCATGTACACCGCGCAAAGCGTCAATGGTGTCATCGCCTACCAGTGCCTGGCCTACTTCTTCAAATCCTTCGTGCTGGCCGTCTGTATCGCCTTGCCGACCAAGATGCTGCAGGCGCAGCTGGTCGGCAGCGGCGTGGGCATGGTCAACCTGGGTGGGCAGCTGGCGGGCTTCATCTCGCCGCTGGTGATCGGTTTCCTGGTCAGCGCCTTTGCCAACTATGATTATGCCTTCGCCTTCCTGATCGGCGCCGCCTTCTTCTCGGTGGTGGTGAGCCTGTTCATCCGTACCCAACGCAGTCCGGCGCACGTGCAGCCGGCCTGAGTCTCTTCAAGGAAAGCCCCATGCAAGACAATACCCTGGTCGAAAAAAGCGCGGTCGAACTGCGCGCCCTGATCGGCAGCAAGCAGGTCTCGCCGGTCGAATTGCTGGATGCCTGCATTGCCCGCATCGAAGACATCAACCCGCACATCAACGCCGTCACCGCCACCTGCTTCGAGCGCGCCCGCGCCGAGGCCCGCGTGGCCGAGCAGGCGGTGCTGGAAGGCCGACCGCTGGGTCTGCTGCACGGCCTGCCCATCGGCATCAAGGACCTGGAAGAAACCGGTGGCCTGTTGACCACCTATGGCTCGCCGATCTATCGCGGCAATGTGCCGGCGCGCGACAACGCCCTGGTGGCACGCCTGCGCGCGGCCGGAGCGATCGTGGCCGGCAAGACCAATGTGCCCGAGATGGGGGCCGGCGCCAACAGCCGTAACACCGTGTGGGGCGCCACCGGCAATCCCTTCAATCCGCTGTTGAATGCCGGTGGTTCCTCGGGCGGTTCGGCCGCGGCCCTGGCGACCGACCTGCTGCCGCTGTGCTCGGGCTCGGACACCGGGGGTTCGCTGCGCATCCCGGCGGCCAAGTGCGGGGTGGTGGGGTTCCGTCCCTCGCCGGGACTGGTGCCCAGCGAGCGCAAGCTGCTGGGCTGGACACCGATCTCGGTGGTCGGCCCCATGGGCCGCGACGTTGCCGATACCGTGCTGCAATTGCGCGCCACCACCGGCCTGCATATGAGCGATCCGCTCAGCTATGCGGTGGCCGAGGGCGAATTTGCCGCCTTGCCGCAGATCGACCTGGCGCAACTGCGCATCGGCTATACCGAGGACTTCGGCGTGTGCGATGTTGATGACGGCATCCGCCAGGTGTTCCGCGACAAGATGGCTGCCATCGGCCGTTTCGTGAAGGTGTGCGAGCCGGTGCAGGTGGACATGGGTGAGGCCCATCGCGCCTTCGACGTGATCCGCGCCGAGAGCTTCGTGGCCGGTTTCGAGGCGGCGTATCGGCGCGATCCTTCCTCGCTGGGGCCCAATACCCGCGCCAACTACGAGCTGGGCGCGGCCATGAGCCTGTCCGACTGCGCCTGGGCGCAGGGCGAGCAGACCCGCATCTTCCGCCGCTTCCAGCAACTCTACGAACGCTACGACCTGATCGTCTCGCCGACCACGCCGGTCTCGCCTTTCCCCTGGAGCGAGCTGTACCTGAAGGAGGTCAATGGCGTCGCCCTGGAAAACTATTACCGCTGGCTGGCCCTGACCTACGTGGTCACGCTGGCGACCAATCCCTCGATCTCGCTGCCTTGCGGACGCGACCATCGTGGCATGCCTTTCGGCTTGCAGGTCACCGGCCCGTTCCGGGGCGATGCGCGCCTGCTGGGCTGCGCGGCGGCGCTGGAGCAGGCTTTCGACGGCGACGTCGCGCTGCGTCGGCCACGTCCCGATATCGCCCAGCTGAAGACGGTGCAGGCGCCGCTGAAGTCCATCGTCACGCATCCGCCTATCTTCGAGGGGCAGGCAGCCGGCGCGGCGGGTGGCCCGGCCGTCTAGTTTTTTCGCGCCCCATACCGATTCCAACGACACATTTTTTATACGGTTAAATCAACATGACCCAGATCCAACGTTTCAATACCAATGCCCGCATGAGCCAGCTGGTGGTGGCCAACGGCTTTGCCTTTGTCTCCGGCCAGGTGCCGGACAACGCCGGAGCACCCATCCCGCAGCAAGCCGCCGAAGTGCTGGCCAAGATCGATGCGCAGCTGCAGGCGCAGGGCATCGCGCGCGAGCAGATCGTCAGCGCCAATGTGTGGCTGTCCAGCCCCGATCACTTCGGCGCCTTCAATGCCGTCTGGGAAGCCTGGGTGCCCGCCGGCCACGCGCCCACCCGCGCCTGCGTGCAAGCCCTGCTGATGCTGCCGGGCCTGGACGTGGAAGTGGCCGTCGTGGCCGCGGTCTGAGCGGGTCGCTACGCAGGAGCATGAGCATGTCTGAACACGCCAGCGTGGATTACCTCATCATCGGCGCCGGCATTGCCGGCGCTTCCATCGCCTACTGGCTGGCGCGCCACGGCAGCGTGCTGCTGGTGGAGCGCGAGTCGCAGCCGGGCTATCACAGCACCGGCCGTTCGGCGGCGCTCTACATGGAAAGCTATGGCCCGCCGCAGGTGCGTGCCCTGACCTGCGCCAGCCGCGCCTTCTTCGACCATCCGCCCGCCGGCTTTGCCGAGCATGCCTTGCTGACTCCGCGTGGCGCGCTCTTCTACGCCACCTCGGCACTGCGCGAGCAACTCGATGCCCATGAAGCGCTGGTGCGCTCGGTCTCCGACAAGGTACAGCGCCTGGACCCGCAGCAGACCCGCGCCATGGTGCCGGTGCTGCGCAGCGACGACATCATCGGCTCGGTCTACGAGGAAGATGCTGCCGATATCGATGTGCATGGTCTGCATCAGGGCTTCCTGCGCGGGGCGCGCGCGGCGGGTGCCCGCGTGTTGTGCGATGCCGAGGTACAGTCCATCGTGCGTGAGGAGCAGGAGGGTGGCCGCTGGTGCGTGCGCACCAGCCAGGGCGAATTGCACGCGGGTGTCATCGTCAATGCCGCCGGGGCCTGGGCCGACGAGATCGGTCGCCTGGCCGGTGCGTCGACTATCGGCCTGCAACCCAAGCGTCGCTCGGCCTTCACCTTCGCCGCACCGCCCGACAGTGAGCACTGGCCGATGTTCATGCCGGTCGATGAATCCTATTACATCAAGCCGGATGCGGGTTTGCTGCTGGGCTCGCCGGCCAATGCCGATCCGGTGGCACCGCAGGATGTGCAGGCCGAGGAACTCGATATTGCCATTGCCATCGATGCCATCCAGACCGGCACCACGCTTGCGATCCGCCGTCCGGCCCATGTGTGGGCAGGCTTGCGCTCCTTCGTGGCCGATGGCAGTTTCGTCGGTGGCTACGATGGCAAGGTGCCGGGCTTCTTCTGGGCGGCGGGGCAGGGCGGCTATGGCATCCAGTCCTCGCCGGCGGCCGGCGAGGCTTATGCTGCGCTGGTGCGCGGCGAACCGGTACCACCGCATATCGCCCGCTTCGGTGTCGATGCGGCGGCCTTGAGCCCGGCGCGGCTGGGCTGATCTGCGCCTCGTAAAAAAAACCGGGGATCGGCCTTGCAGCCGATCCCCGGTTTTTTTGTGCGGTCTTTCCTGCGCCTACTTCAGATAGGCCGGGCGCACATAGCCCGCGAAGCGGTCGTCCAGCGCCTTGCGGTATTGCGCCGAATGGAAGGCCTCGCGCAAGTCCTTGACGTAGGGTTTGTCGAGGTCGGCGCTGCGCACCGCCACCACCATCAGGAAGGAATCGGGCACGCTGGCCAGGTGCAGCGATTGCGTCAGCTTCAGGCCGGCGGCGATGGCGAAGGCGCCATTGACGAAGGCATAGTCGACGTCCTCCAGGGCGCGCGGCATCTGCGCGGCTTCCAGCGGCACCAGCTTGATCTGCTTGAGATTGCTGGCGATGTCGCGCTCCGATGCCGTGGTCGGATTGATATTGGGAGCCAGCTTGATCCAGCCCATCTCCTGCAGCACGCCCAGCGCGCGCGCCATGTTGGTGGCGTCATTGGGCAGGGCCACGGTGGCGCCCGGACGTACTTCGTCCAGCGACTTGTGGCGCTTGCTGTAGACGCCGATGGGCGCGGTGGGGACCTTGACCACTTCGGAGAGCTTCAACTGGTGATCCTGGGCGAAGCGCTTGAGATAGATTTCGTGCTGGAACAGGTTGGCGTCGATGTCGCCATCGGCCAGTGCCAGGTTGGGGCGCACATAGTCGGAGAACTCCACCAGCTTGACCTTGTAGCCCTGCTGTTCCAGCACCGGTACGATGCCGTAGCGCAGCTGGTCGGTATAGGGGCCGGAGGTGGCGCCCAGGCGCAGCGTGGTGTGGGCGGGATCGGCGGCGTGGGCGCCACCGTGCAGCAGGAAGAAGGCGCCGATGGCGAGAGTGAGGGTGAGGGTGAATCGGCGTAACTTTGAATGACGTGACTTCATGTGACAGGATGAGCAGGCAAAGCGTTCATGATAGCGATTCGCCCGCCTGCACCAACCATATTTTCGCCATTTGCTTATGCTGCCGATCCGTCTCAGGCGGCCTGTACCTTGCTCAACGGACGCCAGTCCTGTACGCGGTCGCGGCCATTGTTCTTGGCCAGGTAGAGGGCGTTGTCGGCATGGGTGAAGAGGTCGGCAATGGTGGCGTCAGCCGGAGGAATGCACGAGACCACACCGGCGCTGATGGTCACCACGCCGCTCTGGCTGCCCTCGTGCGGGATCTGTAGTGCACGCACGGCATCGAGCACATGCTGGGCGATGCGGTGGGCAGCGGCCAGTCCGGTATCGGGCAGCAGCAGCGCGAATTCCTCGCCACCGTAGCGGGCGGCCAGGTCGCCCTGGCGGCGTTGCGCGGCCTGCAGCGCGCGCGCCACGCCTTGCAGGCAATAGTCGCCCTGCACATGGCCGTAGAGGTCGTTGAATTTCTTGAACCAGTCCACATCGAACATGACCAGCGCGACCGGGCTCTGGCTGCGCGAGGCGCTCTGCATGGCCTTCTGCAATTGTTCATCCAGGTAGCGGCGGTTGGCCAGTCCGGTCATGCCGTCCAGCAGCGCCTGCGACTTGAGCTTCTCGGCCAGCAACCGCAGGTGCAGGTTCTTCTTCTCGATCTTGTCTTCGGCGTGATCGCGCATCTTGATGACGTAGAGCAGGTAGATCGTCAGCAGGCCGATGATCAGGCTGGCGGAGAAGATCACCAGCAACTGTGCGCGCTGCGCTTTTCTCCAGTCGGTCAGGATGTCGTCGCGGGCCAGGGCGGCGGTGACGAACAGCGGATAGTCGGGCACGCGGGTGAAGTAGTTGAGCCTGACCACGTCATCCTGGGAGGAGCGGATCATCGCCCATCCGGCCGGGCGCCGCTGCACGTTGTCCTTGAACAGCACGGCATCGCTCATGCTCTTGCCCAGGAACTGCGGATCGAAGGGACGACGCAACAGCATGACACCCTCATCGGTGGCCAGCACCAGCGCGCCGCCCCGGCCGATGTCGAAGTCGTTGAACTGGCGGGCGAAGTAATCCACGCTCACGCCGATGCGGATCAGGCCGGCCGGCTTGCCCTGGCGAACCAGGGTGCGGGTCAGCGGAATGATCCATTGGCCGCTGGCCACGCTGCGCACCGGTACGCCGATGTGCAGCAGCTGTGGGCCGGCGCTGGCCGACGTCGCATCCATCTGGGGCGGCAACTGCACTTCGACCCGCTTGCCACCGCTGGCGGCGGGCCAGGCGTGAAGCACGCCGCCGTTCTCGTCGAGGATCTGGATGCTATCCATCTCGGGAAAGAGCACGCTCTGGCGCGCCATCAGTTTTTCCATCAGCAACTGGAAGGCGGCATCGCTGTAGTGGCCTTCCGAGGTCAACTCGGTGAGTTCATGCATCAGCAGGTCGGCGGCACGAAAGCTCAGGTTGACCTGGGTCGAAAGGCTGTTGGCGATGTTCATGGTGTCGACTTCACCGGCCTTGAGGGCGGCATCGCGCCCCGCCAGGCTGCCATTGATGAGCGCGTAGCCGAATATCAGCATGGCCATGACGGCCATGACAAGTGAGGTGATCCTGACCTTGTTGTTCAAGCGCTTGAGGGGCATTGCATTCTCCACGACCATCGGATGGTCGACTGTAACACACAAAAACCAAATAACTCAAATAACATAAATACTGTGTATTTTCATCATGATTATGTGTTGATTCATGCAATATTTTACGGCTGAAAAAATCGTCCGAGTTTGATCTGGATTAAGCGCCCAACTTTATTGATGCTTTCTGAACGGCTTCCATTGGTGATTCCCGCGCGGAAAAATGCCCGTGGGACAAGGGATTGAAGGCCGGCAACACGGTGGTTTTTTCTTGCATAAACAATTTTCATCTTGCAAGAAAACATCGAATTAATCGTATTAACTAAATGCGTTAAATAAATTATTTTTTATCTGCCAACAAGCACGTGTAGGCAGGTCCACACCATGTCCACGTCTTGTCCAGGTCAGGCAGCACGCGGGCAAAGCGGTGAATGAGTGACTTGTCGTGAGAATTGCCGAGGCGTATATTTCCGCATGGAAATAACAAAAAGGAGACTTTCGTTGGCTTTCTCTCGCTACGCGCTACTTATCCTGCTTTCCGTGGGCCTGCTGCTGACGGGATGTAGTCGCTCGCCCAAGGAGCAACTGGCTTACCAGCATGCGGAAGAGCAATACCAGATCAACCAGCGTAACGCCGAGCGCCTGCGTGATCGCGATGAGTCCCAGGATCCGCCGCCGGCCCAGGACGAGTCCGTCCCGGTCACGCCGGTGCGGCAGTAGCGCCGGCGCTACCTCAGCCGGGCGGGCGACATAGCGTCTCCAGCGCGACCAGATCGCCCTGTTCGATGCAGCGCGCGGCCCGCCGATGGAAGACCGTGCAGTGCGGGTGTTCCCGCTGCAGGGTCTCGCACCATTCCAGTAGATCCGATACCGCCCCCAGCTCGATCAGTGCCAGTGCATCCTGCAGCACGGCCGCCGGTGGCAGCGGCATCGGTGCTGCCGGTTCGGGGGAGGCCGCCGGCTCAGGCCGTGTCAGCCCCAGCAGTCGTCCCATGGCATCCTGCAGTTCGAGGAAATTGAGCGGCTTGAGCAGGCAGGCGTCGAAGTGCTCGCCGCCCGCTCCGGCCTGCCCGCCATTGAGGGTGGCCGACAGCAGCAGCACCGGCACGCCCGGCCATCGTCGCCGCGCCGCCTGCAGCACCTGGGCGCCATTGGCGCCGGGCATCAGGTAGTCGGTCAGGACCAGGTCTGCCACCGCCTCTGCGGCCTGCTCCATGCGCGCGATGGCCGCCGTTCCGTCGGCGCAGGTCTCGACGGCAAATCCCAGGCGGCTGAGCTGGTCGCCCAGCAACTGGGCAATCTCGGGGTTGTCCTCCACCACCAGCACCAGGTGTCCGCTGCCATCGATCAGCGGGCGCATGCGGGTGTCTTCCTGGACGTGATGACGCGCCAGGTCGTGTTCGCCGGCCAGCGGAGCCGGCAGGCGCAGCTGCATGCGGGTACCCCGTCCGGGGGCGCTGTCGAGCACGATCTGTCCGCCCATGCGGGTGATCCACTGGCGCACGATGGCCAGGCCCATGCCGATGCCGGGCTGGTTGCGGTCGGCGTCGGCGCGCTCGAAGGGTTCGAAGATGCGCGCCTGGTAACGGGGCGCGATGCCGCAACCGTTGTCGCTGACCTCGATCTCGATGATGTCCGTCTCCTGGGCGGAGCCGGCCGCGTGCCAGCAGGCGCGCAAGCCGATGCGCCCGTGCCGGGTGTACTTGGCGGCGTTGTCGAGCAGGTTGCCCAGGATGCGATGCAGGCGCTTGGCATCCAGTACCAGCACGGCGGGCAGGGCCGGATCGATCTGCAGCGAGAAGGCATTGCCCTGGCGACGCGCCAGCTCGGCGCCCTCCTGGCCGATGGCATGGAGCAGCGCATGGATGTAGAGCGGCGCCGGTTGCGGGGTATCGAGCTGGTCGCCGTGGGCATAGTCGATCAGGTCGTTGACCATGGCCAGCATGTGGCGGGCGCTGCGCACGATGATGCGGCCATAGGCGGCCGGGTCGCCACCGCCCTGCAGCATATCGCCGAAGCCGAGGATGGAGGTCAGCGGCGTGCGCAGGTCGTGGCTGATGCGGGTCAGGAAACCGGTCTTGGCACAGTTGGCCTGGTCGGCGGCCTGCAGGGCTTCGCTCAGGGCCAGGGTGCGTTCGGCGACGGTCTGCTCCAGCTTGAGCTGTTCGCGCACCCGCATGTAGAGCATGGCCCATTGCATCTGCTCATGCTTGCGATGCAGGGCCAGTGCGCGGCCCACTACCATCAGGCTGGTCATGCATAGCAATCCGAGCTGGAACAGCGCGGCGAAATGCCAGTCGGGCAGCAGGCTTTCCGTGAGCAGGCCATTGAGCTCCAGCATCTTGGCCAACATCGCTACCCACGCCAGCGCGAAGGACAACAGCAGCAGGCGCGCATTGTCCAGGGCATGTCGCCAGCCATGCAGCATGGAGACGATCCACAGCAGGTAGCACAGGGCGGCCGCGCCGTTGGCCAGGGGCGCGGCCTGGCGGTACGGGCCCAGTGCGGTCCACAGGGTGATGGCGGCCAGCCCCACGCTCATGAGCTGGTAGAGCCACTTCCACGGCGGCAGGCGACGCAGTTCGACCAGCGCATAGCTCATGCGCAGGTAGAGCAGGGTCATCAGGCACCCCAGGGTGGCCGGTGCCTGGACCAGCCAGGGACCGCCGTCGTCGAGCAGGTAGCGATACAGGTAACCCTGGAAGCTGCAGATAAAGGCCAGCGTCGAGACGATCCAGCCGGCCATCAGCACGAAGCCGTGGTCGCGCCACACGATGCCCTGGATCAGGGCATAGGTCACCAGCAGCAGCGACAGGCCGAGCATGAGGGCCTGCAGTGCCAGTTCGCGCCCTTCCTCCTGGCGAAACGCGGCGGGTTCCCACAGCGACACTTCCAGGTCCAGCAGCGAATCGCTGCGCACGCGCAGGACGAACTGGCGTTGCTGGCCCGGCACCAGGGTCACGGGGAACAGCGGCACATGGGAGAGCACGGCGCGCGCGGCCAGCGGATGGCGGGTGCCGGCTTGCAGCGGGGGCGCCGCCTCGCCATCGATGTGATGGCCGTCTGCCGTCGGTGGCAGCAGCCACAGGCGCACATCCTCCAGTCGTGCCGAGCCCATGCCCAGCCAGCATGTCACGGTGTGCGCGCTGTCATTGCGCAGCTCGCCCCGCAACCAGAACGCGCCGGTGCTATAGCCTTCCTTGAGCAGCGGGGCCGGGATGGCTTCCCAGGTCGGGCTGGCCAGGGCGCCGGCCAGCGCCAGGGCGGCCTCGCGGTCGCGCAGGATCAGCAGTTGCGGAGTGATCACGCGCTTGCCGGTGATGTCGGCCAGCCCGATGGCCTGGGCACCCGACACCGGCAGCGGCAGCGCCAGCACCATCCACAGCATCGCCCGCAGCCATCGGCGCCAGTGCATCTGGCATCCGTCCTAGCGCCGGAACTGGCTGGGTGGCATGCCGAAGCGCTCGCGAAAGGCGGTCGAGAAATTGGCGGTATTGCTGTAGCCCAGCGCCAGTGCGATGGCGCCGATATCGAGCGTGGTATCGGAGAGCAGGCGGCGGGCTTCCTTCATCCGCTCCTCGCGCAGGAAATCGAAGACCGTCACGCCCACGCAATTCTTGAAGGCCGTGCTGAGGCGCCGCGCATTGGTGCCCACGGCGGAGGCCAGGGCATTGAGGCTCAGGGTCTGGTCCAGCTTTTCCAGCATCAGCCGGCGCGCCGCCTGGAACAGCACCACGTCGAAGGTATTGGAGCCGGGCGCGATGTCGATGGCCGCGCTCTCCGACGGCGGCAGGTCTTCATGGGTGCGGCTGCGCAGGTGGATGCACAGGCGCAGGCGTACCTCCTCGAAGTCGAAGGGCTTGGTGATGTAATCCACCGCGCCTGCGGTCAGGCCGGTGATCCTTTCCTCGACGGCCGTGGCCGCCGACAGGAAGACCAGCGGGATGGCGCGCGTGATGGGATTGGCCTTGAGCAGGCGGCAGCTGGTCAGGCCATCGTAGACCGGCATGCGGATATCCATCAGGATCACGTCCGGCCGGATGGTCTGTGCCTTGCGATAACCATCCTGTCCGTCGCGGCCGACATACAGGCGTGCACCCTGCCGGATCAGGAAGTCCGAGAGCAGCATGCGGTCTTCCTCCGAGTCGTCGACGACCAGGATGCGTTGTCCTGAGAGCGGCCCCGTGATGGCCGGATGTAACGGCTTGAGTATCATTGTTGTCCTCGTGGCGAATCTGCGGAAAGTACCCCGAATGTGGAGACAAACGTAGTAAAAAATGCAGAACTGTAAATATTTTTCCCGCCATCACAAAAAAGCGATAAAGAGGCAAAAGAGGGCCTAGGAAAAACTAAAATTTTTACGATAGATTCCTTTCGCACAAGCTCGTCATGCGCTTCCGGCATGGGTTTTGGCGGCGTGCCGAGACGAATCAATTCTAATTTTGGTAGTCGTTTTTCCGATCGTCACTGAGGAAGGGAAAGGGGAATAATGGCAAGGATCATGTTGATTGAGGATGGCATTCGCGTATCGCATTCCATCAGCGCCGTACACCGATTTCTGTTGAGCGAAGATCACAAGGTGACGACGGTGGTCGCCGATGAAGAGCACCTGATGACCTCTGACATCCAGTACGACATCGCGGTCATCGATG
This sequence comes from Herbaspirillum sp. NPDC087042, assembly GCF_044745245.1. NCBI lineage: Bacteria > Pseudomonadati > Pseudomonadota > Betaproteobacteria > Burkholderiales > Oxalobacteraceae > Herbaspirillum > Herbaspirillum sp. NPDC087042. The sequence goes on from NZ_JBIUZW010000008.1 coordinate 180,983, forward strand.
TGGGGCGTGCCAGGGGACGGGGATGTGCCATCACCTCGCGTCTGCGCGCCCTGGATGCCCGCCTGGGCATCCTGTTGCTGTCGGGGGATGAAGATCCTGCGGGCATACGCATCACCGGGCTGCAGAGCGGGGCGGACTTCTGCGAGCCCAAGCCACCGATCACGAGTCTGTTGCGTGCCTATCTCGACACGATACTGAGGCGCATCGCGCCGGAGGCGTGGAGCCTGGATACCACGGCCCGCACGCTGCGCGCGCCACACCATGATGCGGTGCCGGTCAATCCGCGCGAGATGGCGTTGCTCAAGCTGCTGGCCGACAGTTCCCAGCATGCAGCCGACCGGTGTGCCATCGCCCATGCCTTTGGTATCGAATGGGTGGGCTTCGATGAGCGCGTGCTGGAAAAGACCGTCAGCCGATTGCGCCGCAAGTGGCGCGACGGCGCCATGTGCGACCTGCCGCTACGCACCATGCATGGCGTGGGCTACTGCTTCACCGAAAAGATCCAGATCTGCTGAGCTATCTGCCGCCTCAGGGCAGTCGGGCCTGCACCTGATTGCCGGCCACCACGAACTTGCCTGCGCCCAGGTGGTGCAGGGTGTGCAGCTCGGCATTGGCCTCGGTGAAATTCCAGTGGCCATTCTCGAAGATGCGGGCATCGGCAGCGGCGGCGACGACTTCGCCGAAGAAGGTGTCGTAGGCCTGTTCGCTGCGGCTCTCGGGCAGCCAGCGGCATTCCAGCCAGGCCGCGCAGCCCTGTTCCAGCACCGGCAGGCCCAGTACCGGGCCGGTGCCGGCGACGATGCCGTGGCGTGCGAACTTGTCGTCGTCGCGACCGGTCTCGCTGCCCACCAGGTAGGTCAGGTCCATCTGCGCCGCACCGGGGACGACGATGCCAAAGTGACCCGATTGCGTGATCAGCTCACGCGTGTAGGTACTCTTGTCGATCACCACGGCGATGCGCGGCGGGGTGAACTCCACCGGCATGGACCAGGCGGCGGCCATGATGTTGCGGCGACCGCCATGGCTGGCCGTGACCAGCACGGTGGGACCGTGGTTGATGAGGCGGCTGGCGTGCTCCAGGGCGACGGGGCGGAACTGGCTGGGATGGGACAAGGCGGACTCCTGTGGCAAGAACAAGGGCCAAGGATGACATAGTTTGCCGCCGGGTGTTTCCGGCCCACCCGGCCGGGCAGCATGAAAAACGGCAGCCGAAGCTGCCGTGGAGGAGCGTGATGAGGCCGCGCTTACTTGCCCCAGCCCAGTACCATCGGATCCAGACGGCGTGCCACGCGCAGCAGGCCTTCGCGCACCTTGGGATGCATCGGTGCCTGCGGATGGCGCAGCATGTCGGACTTGATGACGCCGCCCTCGAGCATCAGTGCCTTGCAGGCGGCCAGGCCACACTGGCGGTTCTCGTAGTTGATCAGCGGCAGCCAGTGCATGTAGAGCTCAGCGGCTTTCTCGGTGTCGCCGGCGAAGTAGGCGTCGACGATCTTGCGGATGCCGTCGGGATAGCCGCCACCGGTCATGGCGCCGGTGGCGCCGGCATCCAGGTCGGGGATCAGGGTGATGGCTTCTTCGCCATCCCAGGGGCCGACCACGGCGTCGCCACCCAGTTCGATCAGCTCGCGCAGCTTGGAGGCGGCACCGGCGGTCTCGATCTTGAAGTAGGAGACGTTCTCGATCTCGCGCGCCATGCGGGCCAGGAAGGACGCGGAGAGCGGCGTGCCGGCCACCGGGGCATCCTGGATCATGATGGGGATGTCGATGGCGTCGGAGACGCGGCCATAGAATTCGTAGATCTGCTTTTCGGATACGCGGAAGGTCGCGCCATGGTAGGGCGGCATCACCATCACCATGGCCGCGCCCGCATCCTGGGCCGCGCGGCTGCGCTCGGCGCAGATCTGGCTGCCGAAGTGAGTGGTGGTGACGATGACGGGCACGCGCCCGGCCACATGCTCCAGTACGGTGTCCTGCACCAGCACGCGCTCGGCGTCGGAGAGCACGAACTGCTCGGAGAAGTTGGCCAGGATGCACAGGCCGTTGGAGCCGGCATCGATCATGAAGTCGATGGCGCGCTTCTGGCCGTCCAGGTCCAGGTTGCCGTGTTCGTCGAAGATGGTCGGGGCGACCGGGAATACGCCGCGGTACAGTGGGGTGCTCATGGAGTCTCCGTGATGGGTGTGGGGTGACGCGCCGGGGTGACACGCTGGGGTGACACGTTCTAATGGCGACGAATATACGTCCACGCCGATGGGCTGTATAGTGAAGACTTTCCATCATGTGATCGCTTTTTGGAATCACCCATGCAACCCGCCACCAGCCTGCAAAGTCTCAACAGTCTCCTGTCCCGCCTGCGCATGAAGCAGTTGCAGCTGCTCATCGCCCTGGACGACCACAAGTCGCTGCACAAGGCCTCCAGCGCCCTGGCCATGACGCAATCGGCGGCCAGCAAGTCGCTGGCCGAGCTGGAGACCTTGCTGGATGCACAATTGTTCGAGCGCACCAAGGCCGGCCTGGTCCCCAACCAGTTCGGCCATTGCATGATCCGCTATGCGCGCCTCATGGCCACCGACCTGGGCTCGCTGTGCGAGGAGATGGCGCAGATCCGCTCGGGCCGGGGCGGCCGGCTGGCGGTGGGGGCGGTGATGGGCGCGGTGCCGCAGATCATCGTGCCGGCGGTGGATGCCTTGCAGCGTCGCCACCCGGAGCTGAGCATCGATATCGTTGAAGACACCAGCGTGCACATGCTGGCGCTGCTGGACGAGGGGCATCTGGATCTGCTGGTGGCGCGTGCCAGCGTCTCGGACAATCCGGGCAAGTATCACTATCAGCCACTGTCGGAAGAACCGCTGTCGGTGGTGGTCTCGGCCGAGCATCCGCGCGTGCGTGGCAAGTCCATGAGCCTGGCGGCGCTGGCCGGGTATCGCTGGATCACCTATCCCAGTCATATGCCCCTGCATGCCGTGCTGGAGCGCGAGATGGACCTGGCGGGCCTGCCCATGCCGGGCAATACCATTTCCACGGCCTCCACCTTCGTGACCGTGGCGCTGTTGCAGCAGGGGGTGGACACGGTGTCCATCCTGCCCACGGCGGTGGCGGAGATGTTCGTGCGGCGCGGGATGTTGCGCATCCTGCCGGTGACGCTGCGCTCGATGTCGCAGACCATCGGCATCGTCACGCGCAAGGGCGGGCAGCTGTCACCGGCGGGCGAGGCCTTCGTGCGACTGCTGCGCCAGCCCTAGGGCCTCAGCGGCCGTCAAGCTGGCGCTGCACTTGCCAGGACAGCGGCAGCGTCAACAGCAGGAACGCCGCCAGCATCTGCAGCGCGACCGGGATGCCGGAGAGATCGCCCAGGCGGCCGAAGAGCACCGGCGAGACCGCACCGGCACCGATGGTACCGGTATAGAACAGGGCGAAGGCATGATCGCGCCTGGCTGCACCCGCCAGTTCCGGTACCGCACCGTAGAGCACCGAGGAAGTGCCGTTGAGGGCCAGGCCCAGCAGGGGCAGCATGGCCATCAGCCAGGACAGCGGTAGCCAGACCGCCAGCAGGATGCACAGCGAGGTCGTGGCCTCGGTCAGCCAGACGGTCTTCATCATGCCGATGCGCGCACCCAGGTAGCCGCACAGCAGCTTGCCGAAGGCACCCCCGACGAACAGCAGCGACAGCGCCAGGCCGATGCCGGCACTGCCGGCGCCCTTGCTGTTGAGCAGGAAGGGCAGGAAGGTCAGAAAGCCCATGCGTACCGCGCTGTCGATGGTGCCGGTGGCCAGCAGCGCCCACATGCCGCCGCGTGCCGCGCCATCGGCGGCAGCGCCCTTGTTCTTGCGCGCAGCGGCGAGCTGGCTGTCGCGCGGGATCAGCCACCACAGCAGCAGGGCCGCAGTCACGCCCAGCGTGCCGATCAGGGCCGCGCCGGTCTGCCAGCTGGCGATGGCCAGCAGCAGGCCGATCAGGCCGGGGATGAGGGTCTTGCCGATATCGCCGGCGAAGTTGTAGTGCGACAGTGCCTCCTTGACCTTGCCGCTGCCCTCGTGGCTATCGGCCACCAGCGACGAGGCCAGCGGATGCTGGGTACTCGCGCCCAGTCCGCCCAGCACCAGCGCCACCAGCAGCCAGCCCATGCCGCTGGCCTGGCTGGCCACCAGATAGGCCAGGCCGGCCAGGGCGGTGCCCCCCACCAGCAGCGGCTTGCGGCCCCAGCGCCGGGCGAAGCGGCTGGCCAGCAATTGCATGCTGGCCATGACGCCCGAATAGGCGCCCCGCAACAGACCCACCATGGCATAGCTGAGCGCGAACTGCGATTGCCACAAGGGCAGCAGCACATAGATCACATCGGTGAGACCGTCATGGACGGCATGGGCGCTGCAGGCGGCGATGAGGCTGCGGCGGCGCATGGTCTGCGGCGGCGTCTCGGTGGTGCTGGTGCTGGTGTTGGCGTAGGGGGTGCTCATGTTCTTGTTCTCTGCGATGGACCACGCTGCTCGGGTTGTCTCGGTGGTATCCGGGGATTCTAGCGGGAATCGATACACCTGGCCCGGCCGGCAGCGCTTGCCTGCTGCGGTGGCCGGGTGTGGCGGATCAGGTTTCCCCTGATGTTCGACGTCATGGCGCGAACCTAGAATGCAGGGCATTCACCGATGCTCCGGGGACAGTGCTCATGGAGGACAAGTACAGAACAAGTACAGGGCGCGGTGAGCTCACGCGCACTCGGGCACAGGCCGCTGCGCATCAGGGGAAGTCTCGATGAAAGCACAATCCGACCGCAAGCTCAGGCCGTCCTGCCGCATGATGTTGCTGCTGGCCGGCCTCGGACTCATTGCCTCGTCGGCCCATGCCAGTGGCCAGGGCGGGCGCGGCGACGACAGCTATGCCGGCGGCAGCGGCACCGCTTCCGGTACGCTGGGCAATGGCGGTACCGGCGGCAATTCGGCGGTGGCCGGCAATGCCGGCAGCGATGCCAGCGGCAATGCCGTCGCGGGCGGCGCCGTGGGTGTGGCCACCGATACCGCCACCGGTACCGTGGATGCCAGCGGTGGCGTGGGTGCCACCGGGCAGGTGGCTGCGGCCAGTGGCAGCCTGGGCAGCGCCGGCACCATCGCCGGTGGCGGTGGCGGCGGTGGCGGCCGCCAGGACATCAACAGCGGCAGCGCCGCCGCCGTGGGCAATGACAGCTTCACGGCGGGTAGCATCAATGGCGGCAATGGCGGTATCGGGCTGCAGCTGCCTGCCGCCAGCCTGGCCTATACCAGCGCGGGTGCCATCACGGGCGGCGGCGGTGGCGGCGGCGGTCACAACTCCTTTTACATGTCCAATGGCGCCTATGTCGCCAGTGCCGGATCGACCAATGGCGGTGCCGGTGGCACGGCGGTTTCGCTGGCGGGCAATGCCGCCAGCTTCAGCAACAGCGGCACGGTCAGCGGCGGCAGTGGCGGTGGCGGCGGGACCTCCTATGCGCTGGCCAACAGCCTCACCGGCACCGGTAGCGTGGTCTCGGCCGGATCGGCCAATGGCGGGGCGGGTGGCACCGGTGTGGATGCCAGCGCCAGCGGTGCTGTCATCGGCAACAGCGGCCAGATCAGCGGTGGCAATGGCGGCAATGGCGGCATGTCGGCGGCCTATGGCACGTATGCCAGCAACAGTACGGCGCTGGGGGGTGCCGGCGGTGTCGGCGTCGCCCTGGCGGGCGGCAATGCCGTGCTCGACAATACCGGCAGCATCTCGGGCGGGCAGGGAGGCGCGGCCGGTGTCTCGGGAACCAGTACCACGGCCGGCATCGGTGCGGTCGGTGTGGCCGTGACCAGTGATGGCAACACCATCATCAATGGCGGCAGCATCGGTGGCGGCTTGCCCGGCAGTGGTGTGGCCAGTGCCCAGGCCGAGGCCGTCAGCATCACTGGCAACAACAATACCGTGCAACTGGGCGCGGCTTACAGCTTCACCGGCAACGTGGTGGTACACGCGGGCAGCGGCAATGTGCTGGCCCTGGGGGGCAGCGCCGGTGGCAGCTTCGACGTGGGCAGCATCGTGTCGGTGCTGCCGGTGGCCTATTCCGGGACCACGCAATTCTATGGATTCTCTTCCTTCGCCAAGACCGGTGCCAGTACCTGGATGCTGACCGGCAGCAACAGCGCCGTGTCGGCGTGGAGCGTCGGCGGTGGCACGCTGCTGGCCAATGCCACGCAAGCCAATACGCTGTTCACCGTCACCAGTGGTGGCACCCTGGACGGCACTGGCAGCATCGGTGCGGTGAACGTCAACAGCGGCGCTATCCTGGCCGCCAGTACCCTGGGTGACGGCCTGAGCATCCATGGTGATCTCGCCCTGGGCAACGGCGCCACCTATCGCGTGGCAGTGGACAGCAGCGGTGCCGCCGGGCTGGTGCGGGTCAATGGCAACCTGGTCATCGGTGCCACCGCCGGCCTGCAGCTGGTGGCGTCGGCGGGGAGCTACAGCGCCGGCACCCGCTATCTCATCGCCAGCTATACCGGCAGTCGCAGCGGCACGTTTGGCTCGGTCACCCACAACTTCGCCTATCTCACGCCCAGCGTTTCCTATGACAGCGGCAGCGTCTCGGTCTTGCTCAACCCCAGCGCCAGCTTCCAGGCGAGCGGATTCAATGCGGCCGCCACGACCAACAACCAGCGCGCGGCAGCCGCTGCGCTCACGCGCATCAATACCGATGGCGGCAGCAGCTTCACGCAGGCGCTGATGACGGCATCCAGCAGCCAGGCAGGCACGGCCCTGAAGTCGGCCAGCGGTGATTCGGCCACGGCGGCGGCACAGGATGCCAGCGCCAGCATCCAGTACGCCCAGCAAGCCATCGGCCAGCGCCTGGCCGTGCTCGATGGGCGCCGGGGTGGGCCGGTCATCGACGAGGATCCCTGGATCAGCCTGTCGGTGACACGCCAGCATCGCGCTACCGGCGATGACGGCGCCAGTGCCTATGACAGCAATGGCAGCATCGTTTCCTTCGGACATGACCAGGCATTGACTGCGGACTGGCTGGTGGGGTTTTCGGTCTCGGCCAGCAACGACCGCACCAGCTATCGCGATGTTGCCGCCGAGGGCCGCAGCGATGGCCTGCAGGGCAGTGTCTATGCGCGCTACCGGCCGCAGGACAGTGCCTGGTTCTTCAAGGGCATGGCTGGACTGGGATGGTGGAGCAATACGCTGGACCGGCAAGTCGTCATGGGCAGCTTTGCCAGCAGCGTGCACGGCAAGTATGCGCTGCGCAGCACCAGTCTCTACGGCGAGGCCGGTTATGCGCTGGCACTGCCAGGCATGGTGGTGGAACCGTATGCGGGCTGGTCGGCCATCCTGACCTGGCGTCCGTCCTATAGCGAGAGCACCCAGGGTGGCAGCGACGGCGTGGCACTCTCCTATGCCAGCCAGCGCACGACGCAGACAGCCGCGGTGTTCGGTGTGCGTCTGCTGGAGGCACCCGCCGAGGCGGGCGCTGCGGCATCGCTGCAATGGCAGGCTGACCTGGCCTGGCGCCATGCCCTGGGCAGCAACGACAATGTGGTCCAGGCCAGTTTCGTGGGCAATGCCGGGGACAACTTCACCGTCCACGGCAGCGCTGGCGGGCGCGACCAGCTTCTGCTGCAAGCCGGATTGAGCCGTGCGATCGCACCGACCGCGGCGCTTTTCGGCAAGGTCGGGGCTACGCTGGGGCAGGGCTACCAGAGCTATGGTGTGCAAGTGGGTTTGCGCTGGTGGTGGTAACACGCTGGCCGCGCTTCCTTCCTTCCTTCCTTCCTTCCTTCTTGCATGTTTCCGTGCGGCATGGCCTGCGCGGCATTCATCTCATGCATGAAAAAAAATTATCGACAGCCGCCTTCAGCCTGATGGTATAGTGATTATACCAGTTAGGAAGTCCAGCCCCAGGGCGGCATTCCGGCCGGTGATGACAAAGAAATAATAAAGAAACAACCACAAAGGCAGCCAGGCGACCGACAAGGTGCATAGCCCCCTAGTCCCTGGCGATCCCCAGCAGAGGTTGTCGTTGAACAGGCACAGCCTCTCAACCCGACAGGAGACAAGACAATAATGGAGACCACCCAGAGTGCCGTCGAAAGATCGGCCATCCGTAAGGTCGCGATGCGGCTAGTGCCGTTCGTGGGCCTGATGTTTTTCATCAACTTTTTGGATCGCACCGCGATTTCCTTTGCCGGTCCCAACGGCATGACCAAGGATCTTGCGCTGACCGCCGCCCAGTTCGGGTTTGCGGCCGGCGTGTTCTTCATCGGCTACGTGCTGCTGGAAATCCCCAGCAACCTGGCCCTGCACAAGTACGGCGCGCGCCGCTGGCTGGCGCGCATCATGGTGACCTGGGGCATCGTGGCCTTGCTCTTCACCTGGGTCAGTAGCGTCGAAGGCCTGTATGCACTGCGCTTCCTGCTGGGCGTGGCCGAGGCCGGCTTCTTCCCCGGCGCGATCCTGTTCCTGAGCATGTGGGTGCCGGCCCGGCATCGTAGCCACATCCTGGCGCTGTTCTACCTGGCCCAGCCGCTGACCATCGTCATCGGCGCACCGGTGGCGGCCCTGCTGATCGAAGCCCATGGCCTGTTCGGCCTGGAAGGCTGGCGCGTGATGTTTGCCGGCGTGGCCCTGCCGGCCATCCTGGTGGGCGTGATCGCCTGGTTCTACCTGGCCGACAAGCCCAGCGAGGCCAAGTGGCTCACCGAGGCCGAGCGCAAGTGGCTCATCGGCGCCCTGCAGGCCGAGCAGAACACCAAGCAGGTCGAGCACAGCGCCCATGCCGGCGCGGCGCTGAAGAACGGTCGTGTCTGGATGCTCTCGGTGGTGTACTTCGGCCTGATCTATGGCCTGTACGCCCTGGCCTTCTTCCTGCCGACAATCATCGGCGGTTTCGAAACCCAGTTTGGTGCCAAGTTCAACGTGTTCCAGAAGGGCTTGATCACCGCCATTCCCTACCTGCCGGCCGCCATCGCGCTGTTCGTGTGGAGCCGTGACGCCACCCGTCGCGGCGTGCGCAGCTGGCATGTGGGCCTGCCGGCCTTGCTGGGAGCCGTGAGCATCCCGGCGGCCCTGTACATGCAGACGCCGGCGGCCACAGTGCTGGCCATTACGGTGACGGCTTGCGCGATCTTCTCGGCACTGCCGACCTTCTGGTCGATCCCGGCGCGCTTCCTCTCCGGTGCGGCAGCGGCGGCGGGCATCGCCCTGATCAATACGGTGGGTAACGCGGCCGGCTTCATGGCGCCCTTCATTACCGGCGCCATCAAGGATGCGACCGGCTCCTACCAGGTGCCGATGTTCGTGGTCGGTGGCCTGATGGCGCTGTCGGCGGTGGTGATCTTCGCCATCGGCGCCGGTTCCCGCGAAGAGGCGGCCGAGCTGCAAGGACGCGTGATCGCCGAGTGAGTGTTCAGGCAAGGATTTAGTTTTCGGGGAAGGGCGGTTGGCCTTCCCCCTCGATAAACCCCGGAAGCCTTGATGGATAAATTAAGTTTCCGGGACAGGCATGATGATTGGAGAACCAGCATGAAAGAAAAGATTGCACTGTTCGGCGCCGGCGGCAAGATGGGTGTGCGCCTGGCCAAGAACCTGAAGAAGTCCGACTACCAGGTCGCCCACGTCGAAGTGAGCGAGGTGGGTCAGAAGCGCCTGCGCGATGAAGTCGGCATCGAATGCGTGGGCATCGATGCGGCGCTGGACAACGTGGACGTGGTCATCCTGGCCGTGCCCGATACCCTGATCGGCAAGATCGCCGCCGAGATCTCGCCCAAGCTGCGCGCCGGCGTCATGGTGATGACCCTGGATGCGGCCGCGCCCTTCGCCGGTCACCTGCCGGATCGGCCGGACCTGGTCTACTTCGTGGCCCACCCCTGCCATCCGCCGATCTACAACGACGAGACCACCCCGGAAGGCCGTCGCGATTTCTTCGGCGGTGGCGCCGCCAAGCAATCCATCACCAGCGCCCTGATGCAGGGCCCGGAATCGGCCTTCGACCTGGGCGAGGACGTGGCCAAGGTGATCTACCAGCCCATCCTGCGCAGCTACCGCCTGACCGTGGACCAGATGGCGATCCTGGAGCCGGGCCTCTCCGAAACCGTGTGCGCCACGCTGCTCTATGCGATGAAGCAGGCCATGGACGAGACCGTGCGCCGTGGCGTGCCCGAGGAAGCCGCGCGCGACTTCCTGCTGGGTCACATGAACATCCTGGGGGCGGTGATCTTCAAGGAAATCCCGGGCGCCTTCTCGGACGCCTGCAACAAGGCCATCCAGAACGGCTTGCCGCGCCTCTTGCGCGATGACTGGCTGAAGGTCTTCGAGCACGACGAGATCGCCGAGAGCATCCGTCGCATCACCTGACCGGGAGCGCAGGCATGGAACGCATCTACGCCAGCTACTGGCTGGAAACCGGCGACGACCCGGCCCGCGCGGCCGAGGTCATCGCGGGCGAACAATCCAGCGGCACCTTCGTGGCGCTGGCCACCGAAACGCCGGAACTGAAGGAGCGCTCCGGCGCGCGCGTCGAGAAGCTGGAGATCCTGGGCCACAGCAACACGCCCAGCCTGCCCGGCGGCATGAGCTCGCAGCGTTATACGCAATGCCGGCTGGAGCTGTCCTGGCCGCTGGAAAACACCGGCGCCTCGCTGCCCAACCTGATGTCCACGGTGGCGGGCAACCTGTTCGAGTTGCGCCAGGTCTCGGGCCTGCGCCTGACCGGCCTGACGCTGCCCAAGGCCTTCGTCGACGCCTATCCGGGTCCGGCCTTCGGCATCGCGGGCACGCGCAAGCTGACCGGCGTGGCGCAGGGCCCGCTGATCGGCACCATCATCAAGCCCAGCATCGGCCTGTCGGTGGACGAGACGGTGCAGCAGGTGCGCGAGCTGGTGGCCGGTGGCATCGACTTCATCAAGGATGACGAACTGCAGGCCGACGGTGGCCGCTGTCCCTTCGACGAGCGCGTGCGCGCAGTCATGCGCGTGGTCAACGAGCATGCCGATCGTACCGGCAAGAAGGTCATGGTGGCCTTCAACCTGACCGGCGACCTGGACCAGATGCGGCGTCGCTACGACCTGGTGCTGGCCGAAGGTGGCACCTGCGTGATGGCGGTCCTCAATTCCATCGGCCTGATCGGCCTGCAGGAATTGCGCCGCCATGCGCAACTGCCCATCCACGCGCACCGCGCCGGCTGGGGCTATCTCACGCGCAGCCCGCAACTGGGCTGGGATTACGCGCCGTGGCAGCAACTGTGGCGTCTGGCGGGCGCCGACCACATGCACGTCAATGGCTTGCGCAACAAATTCAGCGAACCCGACGACAGCGTCATCGAGGCGGCGCGCTCGGTGCTGCAACCGGTGGTGCCGGGTGCCGACATGGTCAGCACCATGCCGGTGTTCAGCTCGGGCCAGACCGGCCTGCAGGCGGCCGATACCTATGCGGCCATCGGCTGCGCCGACCTGATCCATACGGCTGGTGGCGGCATCTTCGGCCACCCGCAGGGTGTCTCGGCGGGCGTGGAAGCGCTGCGCGAAGCCTGGGTCGCGGCCATGGAGGGCGTGCCGCTGGAGCAGCATGCGCGCCGCAATCCGGCCCTGCAGGCCGCGCTGGGATTCTGGAAATGAGCCAGCTGCCCGAGAGCACGGCCCTGCCGGACGGCTTGCTGCTGGCCTACTACGGCGACGACTTCACCGGTTCCACCGATGCCATGGAGGTCATGAGCGCGGCGGGCCTGTCGACGGTGCTGTTTTTGCGTACGCCGGATGCGGCGATGCTGGCGCGCTTCCCCGAGGCGCGCTGCATCGGCATTGCCGGTTCCTCGCGCGGGCGCTCGCCGCAGTGGATGGAGGCACAGCTGCCGGCCGCCTTCGAGGCGCTGGCGGCCCTGCATCCGCCGCTGCTGCAATACAAGGTCTGCTCGACCTTCGATTCCTCGCCCGAGACCGGTTCCATCGGTCGCGCCATCGACCTGGGCGTGCGTTACCTGCCCGGCGACTGGTCGCCGATGGTGGTGGGGGCGCCGCGCCTGAAGCGCTATCAACTGTTCGGCAACCTGTTTGCGGCGGTGGGCGGCGAGGGCTATCGGCTCGATCGTCATCCCACCATGTCGCGCCATCCGGTCACGCCCATGGACGAGGCCGATCTGCGTCGCCATCTGCAGCGCCAGACCACACGCCGCATCGGGCTGGTGGACATGCTGCCCCTGCGCGATGGCGCGCTGGCGGCACGCGAGCGCCTGGATGGCTTGCGCGGCAAGGATGTGCCGGTGGTGCTGGTCGACGTGCTGGATGACGAGACCCAGCGCGAAGCCGGACGGCTGGTGTGGGAAGGGCGCGGGGAGGGGGTCTTCAGTGCCTCGTCCTCGGGATTGCAATATGCCCTGGCGGCCTACTGGCGTTCGCGCGGCTGGATCGCGGGCCAGCCCGCGTTGCCGCAGGCCGGCCCGGTGCCGGTGATTGCCGCCGTCAGCGGCAGTTGCTCGCCGGTCACGGCAGGGCAGATCGCCTGGGCGCGGGCGCACGGGTTTGCCTGCCTGCGCATGGACCTGGCGGCAGTGCTGGGCGAGCACACACGGGCCGCTGAACTGGCGCGCCTGGTGGCGGCAGCGGGAGAGGCCATTGCGGCCGGTCGCAGCCCGCTGGTGTTCTCGGCCGAAGGGCCGGACGATCCGGCGGTGACTGGTTTCGATGCCATCGCGGCGGGAGCGGGGCTATCGCGCGCCGATGCGGCACGCCAGGTGGGTGTGGCGCTGGCCCAGACCATGCGGGGCCTGCTGGATACGCATGCGCTGCAACGCATCGCCATCGCCGGCGGCGACAGTTCGGGCGAGGTGGCCAGCGCCCTGGACATCGCCGCCCTGTCGGTCTGCGCGGGCATGGCCCCGGGCGCACCCTTGTGTCGGGCCTGGTCGGACAACCCCCGGCGCGACGGGCTGGAACTGGTGCTCAAGGGAGGGCAGATCGGTGCCCCCGGCTTCTTCGGGGATGTGCTGGAGGGACGCGCCAGCTAGGTCTGCTCGATCGCCGCAATCGCAGGCCGGGACTGGGATTGTGGTAGAGTGCGCGTCCAACGAAACCCATTATTCGAGACAGCCCTCTCATGTCGGAACCGATACAGCGACGCAAGTTATACCAGGAAGTGCTGGAACGCCTCATGGATCGCATCCATCAGGGAGAGTTTCCGCCGGGCTCGCAGCTGCCCTCCGAGCGCGACCTGATGGAACGTTACGGCGTGGGCCGCCCGGCCGTGCGCGAAGCGCTGCAGGCGATGGAGCGCTCCGGCTTTGTCGAGATCGCCCATGGCGAGCGGGCCCGCGTGGTCGACCCCACGGCCGATCGGCTGATCGCCCAGATCGCCGCCGGTGCGCAACACCTGCTGCGCACCAAGCCGGACATGTTGAAGCACATGAAGGAAGCCCGCGTTTTCCTGGAAACCAGCACCGCCCGCATGGCCGCCGAGCGCGCCACCGAGGCGCAGGTGGAGCGCCTGCGCCAGGCCATCGCCGAGCATCGCGCTTCGATGGTGAACCTGGAAGAATTCATCGAGCGCGACATGGCTTTCCACCGGGAAATCGCCGACATCAGCGGCAATCCCATCTTCCCCTCGATCGTTGAATCGATGTTCCGCTGGGCCAGCGAGTTCTACACCACCCTGGTGCGCGCCCCTGGCGCGGAGGAACTGACCCTGGCCGAACACCAGCGCATCGTCGACGCCATCGCCGCGCATGACGGCGATGCGGCTGCCGAGGCCATGCGTGCGCACCTCATGCGTGCCAATGAGTTGTATCGGGAGTTGGGGCAGCAGTAAGGCAGATAAGGCCAGGGCTGCCTGGTCGTCCCGTCAGTCCTGGTCGGCGACGGCCAACATCGCCAGTCTGGCGATTGCGCTGTCGATCTCGTCGTTCCAGCCAAATCCGGCATTCAATCGGAAACAGTGGTCAAAGCGCTCATCTGTTGCGAACAGATGACCGGGGGCGATGCCAATCCCTTCTTGTCTTGCGCGTTCGAACAGGCGGCGGGTGCCAATGCATCCTCGCGGCAGTGTCACCCAGAGAACATAGCCTCCTGAGGGATCAGAGACCGATGTCCCTGCGGGGAAATGCCGGATGATTGCTTGGCGCATGCGGCGGACCTGAAGTTGCAGCGTACGTCGTAGACGACGCAAGTGGAGATCGTATCCGCCGGTGCGCATGAACTCGGCGATAGCCGCTTGTGGATAGACTGGTGTTCCCATCGTCGAGGTGTATTTCATCAAGGCGATAGCGGGCGACCAGCGTCCGCCGGCAATCCAGCCGACCCGGATTCCCGGGGCCAGTGTCTTCGAAAAGCCACTGCAGAGAATGACCTTGCCGCTCAATGCCCTCAGCGGTTTGGGGCGCGATGCATCGAAGCAGGTATCTCCGTAGATATCGTCCTCGATCAGCACCGCGCCATGTTGCTCTGCCAGCCGGATCAGGGCTTCCTTGTTATCCATGGTAGAGGTCAGGCCGATCGGGTTCCCGACGTTGGCTATGCTGATGACAGCGCAAGGCTTGTACTGGCGGAGCGCTTGTTCGAGTAACTCCAGGTCGATGCCTTGACGCGTTTGCGCAATTTCCACGGGACGCAAGCCCAGGCCATGCAGCATCTGCAAAATGACGAAATAGGTTGGCGACTCCACTGCTACGGCGTCCCCCGGTCGGCTGATGGCCCGCAGTGCCAGAGAGAGGGACTCTACGCAGCCATTGGTGATGATCAGTTCGTCAGGGTGAATCGAGCAGCCATACTCAAAAGAACGTCGCACGATCTGTTGCTTGAGTGCCGGGTACCCCGTCCCTCGTACGTGATCTCCGAGGAGATCCTGATCGCGATAGATATGCTGGCGCATCAGGACACCGAGTTTCTTGGTCGGGTACAGGCCTGACTCTCCATTGGCAAGATCAAGCCGGATGCGGCAAGGGGTGCCGACGATGGCCAGATGGGTTGCTGCCTGCTGGTCGAGCGTGACAAGGTCGATTGATGTTGGCGCCGATAGGGTAGTCACTGACTGTGGCATGACGTAGAAGCCGGAGCGGGGACGGGCCTCCAACCAACGTTCCTGCTCCAGCAATCTCAGGGCATGCAAGGCCGTCAGTGCGCTGACATTGTGCTCTTTTCCCAGTGTACGGACTGAAGAAATCCTGCTTCCTGCAGGGAGTGTTCCTCTCTTGATGGAGGCGCGAATGACAGCTGCGATTTTCTGATATTGCGGGATTGGACTCATCGTAGGAGGGCAAGGAGGGAAGATAAATCTCTTCTGTTATAGCTCAGGAAATGGAGCGTTGTGTATAGCCGAATTCTGAAAAGAATATAGCCTTGAGCTCCCTTTTGACATTCTCGCCGGGGGAGATTTTCTGTGCTGTTCAATCGAGCCATCCCAGGGGCCTGCGAGTTGATATTGCTGACAAGGAGACCTGTGAAAGACGCGATGATTGAAATGAGACTGCCCTGGACCGTCTCGACAGCCTGGCATGTTTTGCTGGCCAACACGCATGTTGTGGACGAGTGCTTCCTGCACCCGAGTACGGATTGGGGGCGACAGGCCGGCGAGATTCTTCCACGTTCCATTGTCGAAACCCTGCAGGGTTTTCGTGACGACCCGCGACAGCATGCGCTGATCCTGCGCAATTGTCCGCTGGATCACCCGTTGCCGCCAACGCCCTATAACGGCGTCCTGTCTCCGGCGCATAGTCCGGTCGCCTGCCTGGTCAATCTGGCCTTGTTCCAGTTGATGGGCATTGCACCAGTGGTGTACGAGGGCGAGAACGAAGGGCGGCTGTTCCGTCATGTGGTCCCGGCCCCGCACGCAGCGAAGCAGAAGAGTTCCCACGGATCCAGGGCAAGATTCGGCTATCACGTGGACAATCCGGACCTGCCGCTGATTGCCGAGCCGATCACGGATCTGTCGGCCTGTCCTGAATACCTCTCCCTGTTTGGCATGCGCTGTGATCCACGGGTCAAGACTACGCTAGTGCTGACCCAGTCCGTACTGAGGGTACTGGCGCCCGAGATGATCAAGGTATTGGCTAGCCCAAGATTTGTGATGAGGCGACCGGCTTCCTTTGGTTGCAACCGCGAAACCACTGGACTTCCGCTTCTCGTCCAGGCCGGTAGCGGCCAGTGGCTGTGCCGTTTCGATACGGAAAATACACAGGCAATGGATCAGCAGGGCATCGAGGCCATCGCCACTTTGCGTGAGGTACTCGATACCGGCGAGTTTGATATCGGCCTGCTGCTGTTACCCGGTGATTTCCTGGTGTTCAAAAACCAGCTGACGCTGCATGCCCGTGATGCCTTTGTGCCGCGCGAAGACGGTGCCGACCGGTGGTTGATGAGGTTGTTCGGTATGGCAGATCTGGCGCGGACACGTCCGGCCCGCAGCGGCAGGGCGTTCGAGGTGGCTGCCTGATTGGTCCCTTTTTCTAACTATCCTGGAGTGGAATTCATGGAACTTCTTGGCCAATTCTGGCAGGAGCATTGGCTGCTGGCCATTCTTCTTCTTTGCGGTATCGCGTTCTTTGCCGGCTTTGTCGACAGCATCGCCGGAGGGGGCGGGCTTTTTCTCGTGCCAGGCTTTCTGCTTGTCGGCTTGCCTCCCCAAGTGGCGCTGGGACAGGAGAAGATCGTCAGCACCCTGGGTACATTGGCAGCGATCAGGAATTTTCTGGGGCAAAGCAGAATTGTGTGGAAAATCGCGATGCTGGGCATACCATGCTCTCTGCTTGGGGCATATGTCGGGGCTTACCTGATCTTGCTCATGGATGCAAGGATAGTCGCCAAGCTTCTGCTGGTCTTGATTCCGATTGGTATCCTTCTCTTCCTTGTTCCCAAAGACGGCAAGATTCAGGCTCATCCGGAGCGAGGCTCTGGCCTGGGTTTTCTGGCGCTGGTCTCGCTGATTTGCTTCGCTGTCGGCTTCTACGATGGTTTCTTTGGTCCAGGTACGGGCAGCATGTTCATCATCGCATTCCATTACGTCCTCAAGCTGGACCTGGTAGCGTCATCGGCCAATTCCAAGATGTTCAATTTTGCGTCAAACATTGGCGCACTGGTCGCGTTTGTCATCGGCGCAAAGGTGATCTACGCGCTAGCGCTGCCATTGGTGTTGAGCAATATCATCGGAAATCATCTTGGCAGCAACATGGTCTTGCGAAGCGGAACTGAATTCGTCAGGAAAGTCCTGATCTTCTCCATGGTCAGCCTGTTCATCAGCGTGGGTATCAAATACCTCCTTTAGTCCTGCGGCGGGTTGCGGGTATCACGCGCAAGCCGCCGAGATGTTTGTTCCGTGTCAAGCCATGAACAGCGAGCGATGCACGCTCACGCCGGCCATCACACCTGTCGCCGAGGCCATGGTTCCGTTGTGGAAGGGCGCTGCCGCGTCGCCGGCGGCGAACACGTGCGCGATCGAGGTCTGCCGTAACTCGTCGGTCAGGATATAGGGGCCCATCGGACCTTCGCCAAAGGCACACCCCAACTGCATGGCCAGTGGACTTGCCATGTGGACGCGCGGACCGACGAAGAGGGCGTCCAGTGCCACCGTACGACCATCTTCCAGTGCTACCGCCTGAATCGATGGGGCTGCACCCAGTACGGCCACCACGGGTGTGCGCTCGAGGTGGACGCCGCGCTTTTGCATCTGCGCCAGCTCCTGTTGCTCCGGTTCGAACTTCCCTTGCGTGAAATACGTGGTCGGCCCCCAGTCGGGCAGCATCAATCCCTGGTGTGCCGATAACGGATTGGTGGCGATCACGCCCAGTCGCTGGTCGCGTACCTCGTAGCCATGGCAATAAGGACAGTGGATGACGCTCTGGCCCCATCGTTCCTGCAAACCCGGAATGGCGGGGAGTTCGTCACGTACGCCACTTGCCAGGATCAGTCGTCTTGCCCGGAAATGTCGGCCGTCTTCCAGCGTGATAGCAACACCGCCAGCATCGGCACTGGCCTGCGTGACATAGGCGTCAAGCGCAGTGAAACTCGGATAGGCCTGTAATTGCTGGCGCGCCAGCGCCATGATCTCGTGCGGCGCGACGCCGTCCTGGCCGAGGAAACCATGCGATGCGCGGGCGAAGCGGTTGCGTGGCTGACCGGCATCGATCAACAGTACCTGACGTCTTGCGCGTACCAGTTGCATGGCTGCAGAGGCGCCGGCGAAACTGCCGCCGACGACGATGACATCGTAGTGCATGGAATGCTCCTTTGAGACGTGGGGGCGCAAGCGGCCTTGCGTGCGGGCAGGCGCGTGGCATCTTGCGGGGCGGACCGGATGTGGCCGTCGGAGAAAGCTGGACGCCTAGTGCTGCTGCGGTTTCCACTGGTGGAAACCAGGGCCGACATCGGCGGCCAGCCTGGCCAGCGAAATACCGGCCAGGCGGGCATCGAGGATACGGTTGGCTTCTTCCATCATGTCGTCCAGCGCTTGATGGACTGCCAGCTCGACGAGGCAACCGGGTGATTCCTCGCGGGCGCCCAGTGTCACCAGCCGTTCGCCCAGCGCTTGCTGCACTTGATGCAGGTTGATCTGATCCAGAGATCGTGTCAGCGACCACCCACCACCGTGTCCCTTGACCGAACTGACAATGCCAGCCTCGCGCAAGCCGGCGAAGGTACGTCGGATTACTACCGGGTTGGTGCCCACCCATCCCGCAATCTCTTCGGAGGTGATGGCCTGCTCGGGGCGCTGGCCCATATGGAGCAGCACGTGCAGGGCGATGGAGAGCCGGTCTTGTCGTTTCATGTAACAAATATTATTACGTAAACGCGCAAGAAGCAAGCACCCCTGCTGGGCCAGGAGCGATGCAAGCAGTACAACGTGGTGGTCAGGCGTGTGGCAAGCGCCGCACGCGATAGACGCAGCGCCGTCCCCCCGCCGGGAGATGTTCTTCCCGGGTGACCTCGGCCTGTGGGCCGATCACCTCTCCGAACAACTGCAATTCCGAGCGGCAGAAGTTCTGGCAGGTGCTGGCGGCGGCACAGATGGGACAGTGATCCTCGATCAGCAGCCAGTCCCGCCCCTGCTTTTCCACCCGGGCCATGTAGCCTTCGGCGCTGCGCAGTTCGGCCAGCTTTTCCAGTCTCTTCTGCAGCGAGCTGATGCCGGCGCACTGGCGCTGGTAGTCGCGGCGCATCTCGCATTCGCGCTGGTGGATCAGCTTGTCCAGGCCGGATTCGCCAAACAGCTGCCGGATCGATCCTATCAGCTGCACCGTCAATTGCGCATGCGTATCGGGGAAGCGCGCATGGCCGGCGGCGCTCAATTCCCAGTCCTGGCGCGGTCGGCCGGCGCGCGCTGCGGTGTCGGCCTGGCGGCCGGCGATGAGGCCGTCGGCGGCCAGCTTCTGTAACTGCTGGCGCGCGGCCTCTGCGCTCATGCCCAGCTCGCGGGCCAGCTCGGCGGTGGCGGCGGGGCCGCGGGTCTTCAGGCGCAGCAGGATGCGCTCGGGAGTGCTGGGGCCGTCCTGTATCGATTCGCTCATCGTATATTTTCCAAGTGTTTACTTGTTTAATTGTTCGTCTGGTTCTACCATGGCGATGAATTAGCCAAGTATTTGCTTGTATATTATGCCGGGTCCGATCAAATGTCGATATGGAGCCGTGTCCGCATCCCCACCTCTTTAGCCCTGTAGCCAAGGATACGCAATGACGACTTCTCCTTCTTCCTCCGCCGACGCCCATCCCGCCGCGGCCACCGCCGCCACAGCCACCGCCTCCTGGGGCGAGTTGCTGGGCCGCCGCCATGGCTGGCGCGCGGTAGCCCTGACCGGTGGCGTGGCCATGCATGCCATCAACGTCCACATCGTCACGACCATCCTGCCATCGGTGGTGCGTGATATTGGTGGCATCGATTATTACGCCTGGAACGTGACCCTGTTCGTGGTGACCTCCATCATCGGCTCCACCCTGACGGGCAAGCTGCTGGGTCGCCTGGGGGCGCGTGGCGCCTATCTGCTGGCGCTGGTGGTGTTCGGCGTTGGCGCGATGCTGTGCGCCAGTGCCGGCGACATGGCGTGGATGCTGGCCGGGCGGGCGGTGCAGGGCATCGGCGGTGGTTTGCTGGCGGCGCTGGGCTATGCGCTGATCCCGCTGGTGTTCGAGCAGCGCCTGTGGTCGCGCGCCATTGCGCTGGTGTCGGGCATGTGGGGGATATCGACCCTGCTGGGGCCGGCCGTGGGTGGCATGTTCGCCGCCGGTGGCCAATGGCGTCTGGCCTTCTTCGCCTTGTTGCCGCTGCTGCTGTTGCAGGCTGCGCTGGTGACACGTCAACTGGGGCCGGAGGCGGTGCGCGGGGTAGCGGGGCAACAGCAGGCCATGCCGCTGGGGCGCATCCTGCTGCTGGCCGCTTCGGTGTTGCTGGTGGCGCTGGCCGCGCAAACCAGTCAGGCCTGGGTGGCGACGGCTTGCGTGATCGGTGGCGCGGCGCTGGGCGTGCTGGTGGCGCGTATCGATCTGCATCACCGTGTGAGCCTGCTGCCGCGCGATGGCTACAGCCTGCGCACGGTCATGGGAGGCGTGTTTGCCTGCGTGTCCTTGCTGGTGATGGCCAGTTGCGTGGAGATCTTCCTGCCTTACTTCCTGCAGACCCTGCATGGCTATGCGCCGCTGGCGGCCGGTTATGCCACGGCGGCCATGGCGGCCGGCTGGAGCGTGGGGTCGCTGAGCGGTTCCGGCCACAGCGGCGCGGCGGCACGGCGCATGATCTGCGCCGGCCCCTGGCTGATGGCGCTGGGCCTGGTCGCACTGGCGCTGCTGTTGCCGGCGCAGCTGCTGAGCCCGGGCTGGTTCTCGGATGCCCTGATCGTGCTGGCGCTGGGTGCGGCCGGGCTGGGCATCGGCCTGGGCTGGCCGCACCTGATCGCCCGCGCCATGCAGGCGGCGCGCGCAGGGGAGGAGAACCTGACCTCGGCCGCCATCACCACCGTGCAGCTCTATGCCATGGCCATCGGGGCGGCACTGGCCGGCCTGGTGGCCAACCAGGCCGGACTGGGCGAGCCTGGTGGTGTGGCGGGGGCGGCCCAGGCGGCGGCGGTGCTGCTGGGCGTGTTCGCGCTGGCGCCACTGGCGGCCATCGTGTTGACGCGGCGCCTGGTGCGGCGCAGTTGAGGAGGGCGCATGGACTTGCCGCCGGAATTGAGCGAGATCGAGTACCACCTGCTGGTGGCCGAGTTCGACCTGTTGTGGTCACGCCGGCCGGAGGCGGCCCTGCGCGAGCGCATGGATCAGATGATGCGCCGGATAGAGGCCTTCGAGGCGGCCTATGCGCCGCTGTCGTCGGCCTGAACCAGCCGGGTTGTCTCGGGCCATCTACTCAGGCCATCCAGAATGCCGGCCCGGCCTCCTCCAGTTCGTCGCGGATGAAGCGGGTCACGCGTTCCACCCGTGCCAGGTCGCGGGTGTCGGCGTGGGTCACCAGCCAGTAGGACCGGGTCAGCCTGATCTGCTCGGGCAGCACCCGCACCAGCCCGGGCTCATGGCGCGCCATGAAGTGCGGCAGCACGCCGATGCCGGCGCCGCCGGCCAGCGCGGTCATCTGCGTGATCACGTTGGAGACGCGCAATTGCGCCCGGATCTCGCGCGAGATCTGCGGCAGGTAATCCAGCTCCGGGGTCCACATCAGGTCTTCCACATAGCCTATCCAGCGCAGCCCGGCCAGGTCGGCGGGCTTGCGCAGGCGGCGCTGGCCGGACAGGTAGGCGGGCGCGGCGTACAGGCCCAGCGCATAGTCGACCAGCTTGTTGGCATAGACCCGGCCCTGGGCCGGCCGCGCCATGCTCACCGCCAGGTCGGCTTCGCGCTTGGTCAGGCTGAAGGAGCGCGGATTGGCCACCAGTTCGATCTCCAGCCCCGGCTGGGCGTCGCACAGGCGCTCGATGCGCGGCGCCAGGAAGTAGGTGCCGAAACCCTCCGGCGTGCCTAGCCGCACCGTGCCGGTGAGGCTGGCGGCGCCATCGTCGAGGCTGGCGCGCATGCGCAGGGCCAGGGTCTCGATGGCTTCGGCGTCGCCGATGAGGCGTTCGCCCTCGGGCGTGAGCACGAAGCCCACCGCGCGCCGTTCGAATAGCGGCACGCCCAGCGCCGCTTCCAGCGCGGCGATGCGGCGACTCAAGGTGGAGTGGTCCACGCCCAGGCGCTGGGCCGCCACCATCAGGCGCCCGGCGCGGGCCATGGTGAGAAAGGCTTGCAGGTCGTTCCAGTTGAAGTCGCTCAAGAGTGCTTCCTTTCGGGCAGGGAGACTAGGTACTTCGAATTCTTGCACAAGATGCTTTCGATTTTGCACATTGGATTGCGAAAATGACAGTGCTATCTTGCCTGCCAGGGTAGGGCATGGGCGCACGGCCCAGACCGATACCTGCATCTATCAACAAGGCAACGGAGACAACACACATGTCGCTCATCAGGCAATTGAAGGCCCGCGCGGCCAATGGCAAACCGGTTCGCGTCGGCGTCATTGGCGCTGGCAAGTTCGGTTCGATGTATCTTTCGCAGGCGCCGCGCACGCCGGGCATCCACCTGGTCGCGGTGGCCGACCTCTCGCCCACGCGCGCCCAGGCGTCGCTGGCCCGGGTGGGCTGGGAAGAGGCGCGCTACCAGGCGCGCTCGCTGCAGGAGGCCGTGCGTAGCGGCGGCACCTTCATCACCGATGATGCGGCGGCCATGATCGCCAGCGATGCCGTCGATATCGTCATCGATGCCACCGGCAGCCCGGCCGCCGGTATCCGTCACGCGCTGCTGTGCTGCGAGCACAAGAAGCACATCATCATGGTCAACGTCGAGGCCGATGTGCTGGCCGGTCCCTACCTGGCGCGCCGCGCGGCCGAGGCGGGCATCATCTATTCGATGGCCTCGGGCGACCAGCCGGCCCTGATCGCCGAACTGGTGGACTGGGCCCGGACCATCGGCATGGAAGTGATCTGCGCCGGCAAGGGCACCAAGTACCTGCCGATCTATCACCAGTCCACGCCGGAGACGGTCTGGGGGCACTACGGTTTCTCGGAGGCGCAGGTGGCCGGTGGCGACTTCAATGCGCAGATGTTCAACTCCTTCCTCGATGGCACCAAGTCGGCGCTGGAAATGGCGGCCGTCTCCAATGGCTGCGACCTGGTGCCGCCCAGCGATGGCCTGATGTTCCCGGCCTGCGGCGTGGATGACATGCCGACCCTGCTGCGCGCGCAAGCCGACGGCGGCATCCTGCAGCAGCGCGGGACGGTCGAGGTGGTGTCGTCGCTGGAGCGCGATGGTCGCCCGGTGTTCCGCGATCTGCGCTGGGGCGTGTATGCGGTCTTCGAGGCGCCCAGCGACTACGTGCGTGACTGCTTCGCCCAGTATGGTCTCAAGACCGACGCCAGCGGCCGCTTTGCCGCCACCTACAAGCCTTACCACCTGATCGGCCTGGAGCTGGGCATTTCGGTGGCGTCCATCGCCGTACGCCGCGAAGCCACCGGTGCCACCACCAGCTGGAGCGGCGACGTCGCCGCCACCGCCAAGCGTGACTTGAAGGCGGGCGAGACACTGGACGGCGAGGGCGGCTTCACCGTCTACGGCAAGCTCATGCCGGCGACCGACTCGCTGCGCCTGGGCGCCTTGCCCATTGGCCTGGCGCACAACATGGTGCTCAAGAACGATATCCCGGCCGGCCAGGCGGTGCGCTGGAGCGACGTGCAGTTCGATGCCGGCAAGCAGGCGGTCCAGGTGCGTCGCGAGATGGAAGCCATCTTCGCGCGCGAACTGGGCATCGCGACCGAGCACAAGCAAGCGGCCTGAGCGCTGGCTTTTCTCGTCCACGGGGGCGGCGCTGACGTCGCCCCTGCCTTCCCCAACCTCGAACAAGCCCATCAAAAAAGGGCATCGGAGGAGACATGACTCAACACACCATGGCGCATCCCACTGCGCATGCGGGTGCTTTCGATGTATATCGCAAGATCACCTGGCGCATCATGCCGTTCATCGTGCTGTGCTATCTGTGCGCCTACCTGGACCGCGTCAACGTCGGTTTCGCCAAGCTGCAGATGATGAACGACCTGCACCTGAGCGACGCCGTCTACGGCCTGGGCGCGGGTATCTTCTTCATCGGCTACTTCCTCTTCGAAGTGCCCAGCAACCTGATCATGCACAAGGTCGGCGCGCGCGTGTGGATCGCCCGCATCATGATCACCTGGGCACTGATCTCGGCGGCCACGCTGCTGGTGCAGACGCCGACCCAGTTCTATATCGCCCGCTTCCTGCTGGGCGTGGCCGAGGCCGGTTTCTCGCCGGGTATCATGCTCTACCTGACCTACTGGTTCCCGGCCAGGAAGCGCGGTTTCGCGCTGGGCTTTTACTACATCGCCATTCCGCTGGCGGGTGTGGTGGGCGGGCCGCTGTCGGGCTATATCCTGGATGCCTTCGGCCAGTCGCAAGTCATGCGTGGCTGGCAGTGGCTGTTCCTGATCGAGGCGATTCCCTCGCTGGTGGCGGGTATCGCGGTGCTGTTCATGATGGTGGACAAGCCCGAGCAGGCGCAGTGGCTCTCGGCCGATGAAAAGCGCCAGGTGGTGGAGGAGATCCGCCAGGAAGACGGCGCCAAGACCGAGCATGCGAGTTCGGCCTCCTTCCTCAAGGATCGCCGGCTGTGGAAGCTGTGCCTGGTGTATTTCTGCCAGATCATCGGGCTGTATGGCGTGAGTTTCTGGCTGCCTTCCATCATCAAGAACAGCGGCGTGGCCGACAACACCATGATCGGCTGGCTCTCGGCGATCCCTTACCTGGTGGCGATCCCGGCCATCCTGCTGACGGGCGTATCGGCTGACCGTCACCGCACGCGCCGCATGCACTTCTCGGTGATGCTGGTGATCGGCGCCGCCGGCCTGGCCTTCAGCGGCTACATCGGTCACGATCCGGCGCTGGCAGTGCTGGGCCTGTCGGTGGGGACGGCCGGGACGCTGGCGGCGCTGTCGCTGTTCTGGGGGATTCCCTCGGCCTTCCTGGCGGGGACCTCGGCGGCCGCCGGGATTGCGGCGATCAATTGCGTGGGCAACTTGGCCGGGTTTGTCTCGCCCTACATGGTGGGCTGGTTGAACGATGCGACCGGCAACGTCAAGATCGGCCTGTATGCGGTGGCGGCCTTCATGGTGCTGGGGGCTTTCCTGGTGCGCATGATTGCTGCGCGTGATGCCGACCAGTGAGATGGCGTTGTACGCCGGGATCAGGCGATGCGCTTGATCTCGGCGTTCGGGGAGAGCCGGCGGATGGCTTCCTCGGCCTGTGCCAGTGCGGCTTCAGGCAGACGCAGGTGGAGGTGGGCCAGGATGTCGTGACGGCTGGCCAGCAGTTCGTATTTCTGTTGCGCCAGCCAGTGCCGCAATGGCGGTTCGGCCGAATAGACCACGCCGATCTCGATCTCGGCCTGGGCGATGCGTTCGGTCCGTTCGGTGCTTTTCAGCGCGGTGGCGATGGCATCGGTATAGGCCCGCACCAGGCCGCCGGCACCCAGCTTGACACCACCGTAGTAGCGCACCACCATGGCCAGCACGCCATCGAGTTCATGATGGCGCAGCACTTCCAGCATGGGGCGACCGGCCGTACCTGAGGGCTCGCCATCATCCGACATGCCCGACTGGCCACCGGCCATCAGCGCCCAGCAGACGTGGGTGGCACTGCGATGGGCCTCGCGCATCCTGCCGATTTCCTGCATGGCGGCCTCGCGTCCGGTCACCGGCATGACGATGCCGATGAAGCGGCTCTTGCGAATCTCCAGTTCGATCTCGGCGCGCTGGGCGAGGGTGTAGGTGGCCATGGCGTAGGGTGTGCGGCGGCTCAGGCCGGGTCTGCGGTGCTGCCCTTGAGCAGGGCCAGTTCGGCGCGCAAGCCCTGGTTCTCTTCGGACAGGCGCGTCACGCGGCCTTGCAGCGCGGCGATCTCGCGGCGCAGGGTGGCGCTCAGTTCGTTTTCCTGTCCCTCGACCAGCGGGATGTCGGTCGCGCCTGTGCCTTCATCGCTGCGCGCTGCGCGCGGGGTTCGGGTGGCGGCCTTTTGCTCGCGCACCTTCTTGGCGGCCTCGCGCAATTCCTTCTTGCCCCCGGCCACGGCGCTGACCTGGTCCTCGCTGGGCAGGGTGGCCACCGCGGCTGCGGCATTGATGGAGATGGTGCCGGCACGCACCGCCTGTACCAGCTCGGGGGCGGCGGTCTTGCGGATGCGGTCGATCTGGCCGATGGTGGCACTGCTCACGCCAGCGGCGCGGGCCATGTCTTCGCGGGTCTTGATGCGGCCGGTGCTGTCGTCGGCATGCCAGGGCGGATCGCCGGCCTGGGTGGCGTCGTCTCCAGTCTCGATGGGCGCGGCTGCACCGTCCTCGCTGGCCTCGGTCTTGGCGGGCGTGGCTTCCGCCTTGGTGCGGGCGGCGATGATGTCGCGCTTGCGCAGGGCCAGCATGCCGCGCTGGAAGTCGGACACGCTGCGCCGTCCCAGCTGGTTATCGATCATCCACAGCAGCACGTCGTCGAGCGACTTGAAGCTGTCGTTCTGCACCGTCTTGTAGGGCAGCTCGTACTTGCTGCAGATCTCGTAACGGTTGTGACCATCGATCAGCACCTCGCCCCACAGCACCAGCGCATCGCGGCAGCCTTCGGCCAGCAGGCTGCGTTCCAGCGCGGCGTACTCGTTGGGAGTGAGGGGATCGATGTACTTCTGCAGTTCTTCGTTGATGACGATATTCATGGTGCGATGCTGTGCGGGAGGGAGCAGGGGCAGGGGCCGCATTCTACACCACCGTCACCCGCGGGCTCCGGTTGCGGCCGGTGCTTGCAGTAGAATAGAGGGCTTCGTTCCATCCTCGGCTTCCATGCGCATGTCCTTCCGTCTTCCTTTCCGGCTGGCCTCGGCCATCCTCGCCAGCAGCCTCCTGCTGAGCGCCTGCGGCACGTCTTCCTGGATGCCCGGCAGCGCATCTTCCAAACCGGTCGAGACCGGCACGGCCACCACCCCGGATACCTCCAGTTCCGGCGCGGCGGGCTCCGGCACCATCCCTTCCACGGTCACGCCGCTGCCGGTGGCGCCGCGCAAGATCCGCATCGGCCTGGCCCTGGGCGGCGGTGCCGCGCGCGGCTTTGCCCATATCGGCGTGATCAAGGCGCTGGAAGCGCAGGGCATCACCGTCGATGTGGTGGCCGGCACCAGTGCCGGCAGCCTGGTGGGGGCGCTCTATGCGGCCGGCAACGATGGCTTCGCCCTGCAGAAGCTGGCGATGTCCATGGATGAAGCCTCCATCTCGGACTGGTCGGTGCCCCTGTTCGCCAAGGTCAGTGGCGTGCTCAAGGGCGAGGGCGTGCAGAACTACGTGAACAAGGCGGTCCACAACCTGCCCATCGAGAAGTTCAAGATTCCCTTTGGCGCGGTCGCCACCGACTTGCGCAGCGGCCAGCCCATCCTGTTCCAGCGTGGCAATGCGGGCGTGGCCGTGCGTGCCTCGTCGGCGGTGCCGGGGGTGTTCCAGTCGGTGACGGTGGGGGATCACACCTATGTCGATGGCGGGCTGGTGTCGCCGGTGCCGGTGCGCTTTGCGCGCCAGATGGGGGCGGATTTCGTGATTGCGGTCAACATCTCGTCCAATCCCGAGGCGCAGGCGGCTTCCAGCAGTTCCATCGATGTGCTGCTGCAGACCTTCGCCATCATGGGCCAGACCATCAACCAGTATGAACTCAAGAATGCCGACATCGTGCTGCAGCCGCGCCTGGGCAACATGAAGGGCAGTGACTTCGCCAGCCGCAACGTGGCCATCCTGGCCGGCGAGCAGGCGGCCACGGCAGCCATGCCGGAGATCAAGCGCAAGCTGAAGATGATGGCGACCGGGAACTGAGTTGTCACTCGGGAAACAAAAAAGCCGCTGATCCCAGCGGCTTTTTTTATGTCGGCGTCGCACCGTGATGGTGCGGGGTGGTGCTTACTTGTCGTCTTCTTCACCGGCAATGATGCGACGCGCACCATTGAAGCGCTTCTTCCAGTAGGACTCATCCATGCTCTCGATACGCACCTGGCCGCCGGCCGAGGGGGAGTGGATGAACTTGCCGTCGCCGAGGTAGATGCCCACGTGCGAGAAGCCGCGACGCAGGGTGTTATAGAACACCAGGTCGCCGGGTTGCAGATTATCCTTGCCGATCTTTTCGCCGACACGGCTGATTTCCACCGCAGTGCGCGGCAGGTCGGTGCCCCATGCTTCCTTGAAGACGTAACGCACCAGGCCGCTGCAGTCCAGGCCGGTGTCGGGCGAATTGCCGCCGTAGCGGTAATTGATGCCCAGCATGGCCAGGGCCTGGGTGGCCAGTTCGGATGCGCGGTTGGTAATGTCTTGCAGGCGGGCGATCGCAAGATTGGTCTTGCTGATCAGTTGCTGGGCTTGCGGGGTAGTGGCTTGAGGAGGCGGAAGATCCTGGGCTGCCAGGGACAGGTCAGCACTGAAGGCCGATGCACTGATCCAAAGACCGGCTGCGAGCGCGCACGCGCGAGCGGTTTGTCGTCGGATTCGGTCAGATCGGCGTAGGGTCATCGGGATCCTCTAAAGAGTAGGATTGCGGGACTGTAAGTGAATTCTTACGCCTTGTCAAAAGCTGATTTCGTGCCAGCTTGTCAAATTGAAATGATTTATAAGGTAAATAGCGGCATGTTGCCGGCTTCTCCCAGTAAGTGTTTCTCCTACACGGGAGCGCAGAAAAAATTCTGCTAAATGATTTACGCACCGGGCGGGCGAGGGTGTCCGGAGGGTGTGCGTTGAAAAACTCTCAACGATGAGTTTGGTCGGGTGTGATGTCAAAACGACTTTCTGGTCGTACAATCAGCGTTCAATTTTTTTTGCCTACCGGAGCAATCATGCAAACCAAACCGTTTCTGTCGCTGGACGACGTGAAGAAGATCGCCGCTGGCGCCGAAGCCGAAGCCCGCACCAACAACTGGAACGTGGCCATCTCCGTGGTCGACGATGGCGGCCACCTGCTGTGGCTGCAGCGCATGGACGGCGCTGCCCCGATCTCCTCGCAGATCGCCCCGGCCAAGGCCCGCACCGCCGCGCTGGGTCGCCGCGAAAGCAAGATCTATGAAGACATGATCAACAACGGTCGCGTTTCCTTCCTGAGCGCCCCTGGCCTGGACGGCCTGCTCGAAGGCGGCGTGCCGGTCGTGGTCGACGGTCACTACGTGGGCGCTGTCGGCGTCTCCGGCGTGAAGTCCTCCGAAGACGTACAGATCGCCAAGGCAGGTATCGCCTCCCTGGGCCTGTAAGCCTTTCCCCCTGCGCCGGCGGGCCATGTGCCTGCCGGCCGCGTCTGTGGGCGCTTCCCGCTGTTTGCACACATTTCGGTGCTTCTTGCGGCTTCTTTCGGCGATCTTCGATTTGCCGGAGGGAGGCTCTTGCGCTATAATTGAGCGGTTTAGCCAATTTTATCCGCCGTAGCGCATACCCATTCCTCTTCCTCGTTCCTGACAGGCCCAGCCACGCACCCGTACCGAATGAGTCGGGGTGTTCGCGCAGGTCGGTTTGGCGCGCAAAGGTCTTCCGGTCATCCAGCCGCGGCGGTAACAATCTCAGGAGTTACCCTTGCTGCCTCTTCTTTCCGGTCCCGCGATTCCGGCCATTCTCGCGCTCGCAGACGGGTCTGTCTTCCAAGGTTTTTCCATCGGCGCCGCAGGCAACACCACCGGTGAGGTCGTGTTCAATACCCCGATGACCGGCTACCAGGAAATCCTGACCGACCCCAGCTACAGCCGCCAGATCGTCACCCTTACCTATCCGCACATCGGCAACACGGGCGTGAACCGTGAAGACGTCGAAGCCTCGCAGATCCACGCCGCCGGTCTCATCATCAAGGACCTGCCGCGCCTGCTGTCGAACTTCCGTAGCCAGCAATCGCTGTCGGATTACCTGAAAGAAGGCAACATCGTCGCCATCGCCGGCATCGATACCCGCAAGCTGACCCGCATCCTGCGCGAGAAGGGTGCCCAGAACGGCGCCATCGTGGCCGGTGAAGCGGACATCGCGGTTGCGACCGCCAAGGCACTGGAACTGGCGCGCGCCTTCCCCGGCCTGGCTGGCATGGACCTGGCCAAGGTGGTCTCCACCAAGAAGGCCTACAACTGGACCGAGACCGAATGGCGTCTGGGTCGCGGCTATGGCCAGCAGATCACCCCGAAATTCCACGTGGTCGCCTTCGACTACGGCGTCAAGTACAACATCCTGCGCATGCTGGCCGAGCGCGGCTGCAAGGTCACCGTGCTGCCCGCGCAAGCCGCCGCCGCCGAGGCACTGGCCCTGAACCCGGACGGCATCTTCCTCTCCAACGGTCCTGGCGACCCGGAGCCCTGTGATTACGCCATCGCCGCCGCCAAGGAACTGATCGAGCGCGGCATCCCGACCTTCGGCATCTGCCTGGGTCACCAGATCATGGCGCTGGCTTCCGGTGCGAAGACGCTGAAGATGAAGTTCGGCCACCACGGCGCCAACCACCCGGTGCAGGACCTGGATTCCAAGCAGGTGATGATCACCTCGCAGAACCACGGTTTCGCCGTGGACCAGGCGACCCTGCCGGCCAACTGCCGCGTTACCCACATCTCGCTGTTCGACGGTTCGCTGCAAGGTTTCGCGCGTACCGACAAGCCTGCTTTCTGCTTCCAGGGCCACCCCGAAGCATCCCCTGGACCGCATGACATCGCTCCCCTGTTCGACAAGTTCGTAGCGATGATGGAGAAGAAACAAAATGCCTAAGCGTACTGACATTAAAAGCATCCTGATCATTGGCGCTGGCCCGATCATCATCGGCCAGGCCTGCGAATTCGACTATTCCGGCGCCCAGGCCTGCAAGGCCCTGCGCGAAGAAGGTTTCAAGGTCATCCTGGTCAACAGCAACCCGGCCACGATCATGACCGACCCGGAAATGGCCGACGCCACCTACATCGAGCCGATCACCTGGCAAGCGGTGGAACGCATCATCGCCAAGGAAAAGCCGGACGCCATCCTGCCGACCATGGGCGGCCAGACCGCGCTGAACTGCGCGCTGGACCTGCATCGCCACGGCGTGCTGGACAAGTACAAGGTCGAACTGATCGGCGCCACCCCGGAAGCCATCGACAAGGCCGAGGACCGCTCCAAGTTCAAGGAGGCCATGACCAAGATCGGCCTGGGTTCGGCCCGCTCTGGCGTGTCGCACACCATGGAAGAGTCTTGGGCAGTGCAGAAGACCCTGGGCTTCCCGGTCATCATCCGTCCGTCCTTCACCATGGGCGGCACCGGCGGCGGTATCGCCTACAACGCCGAAGAATTCGAAACCATCTGCAAGCGCGGCCTGGAGGCTTCGCCGACGTCTGAGCTGCTGATCGAGGAATCCCTGATCGGCTGGAAGGAATACGAGATGGAAGTGGTCCGCGACAAGGCGGACAACTGCATCATCGTCTGCTCGATCGAAAACCTCGACCCGATGGGCGTGCACACCGGTGACTCCATCACCGTGGCGCCGGCGCAGACGCTGACCGACAAGGAATACCAGATCATGCGTAACGCCTCGCTGGCGGTGCTGCGTGAAATCGGTGTGGATACCGGCGGCTCCAACGTGCAGTTCTCGGTCAATCCGGCCGATGGCCGCATGATCGTCATCGAGATGAACCCGCGCGTGTCGCGTTCCTCGGCGCTGGCCTCCAAGGCCACCGGCTTCCCGATCGCCAAGATCGCCGCCAAGCTGGCCGTGGGCTTTACCCTCGACGAACTGCGCAACGAGATCACCGGTGGTGCCACCCCGGCGTCCTTCGAGCCGTCCATCGACTACGTCGTGACCAAGATCCCGCGCTTCACCTTCGAGAAGTTCCCGCAGGCCGACAAGCACCTGACCACCCAGATGAAGTCGGTGGGCGAAGTGATGGCCATCGGCCGTACCTTCCAGGAATCCTTCCAGAAGGCCCTGCGTGGCCTGGAAGTCGGCGTGGACGGCATGAACGAGAAGACCACCGACCGCGAGACCATCGAGGAAGAGCTGGGCGAACCCGGCCCGGACCGTATCTGGTACGTGGGCGACGCCTTCGCGCAAGGCTTCTCGCTGGAAGAAGTGCATGGCCTGACCCACATCGATCCGTGGTTCCTGTCGCAGATCAAGGAGATCGTCGACATCGAACTGTGGCTGGAAAAGGATGCCTCCCTGGAAGCACTGGACAAGGCCACCCTGTTCCAGTTGAAGCAGAAGGGCTTCTCGGATCGCCGTCTGGCCAAGCTCTTGAAGACCACCGACACCGCCGTGCGCGAACAGCGCAAGAAGCTGGGTGTGCGTCCGGTCTTCAAGCGCGTCGATACCTGCGCGGGCGAGTTCTCGACCGATACCGCCTACATGTATTCGACCTACGATGAAGAGTGCGAATCCAACCCGACCGACAAGAAGAAGATCATGGTGCTGGGCGGTGGCCCGAACCGTATCGGCCAGGGCATCGAGTTCGACTACTGCTGCGTGCACGCCGCGCTGGCGATGCGTGACGATGGTTACGAAACCATCATGGTCAACTGCAACCCGGAAACCGTCTCGACCGACTACGACACCTCCGACCGCCTGTACTTCGAGCCGGTGACGCTGGAAGACGTGCTGGAAATCGTCGAAAAGGAAAAGCCGGTCGGCGTGATCGTCCAGTACGGCGGCCAGACCCCGCTGAAGCTGGCGCTGGATCTGGAAGCCAATGGCGTGCCCATCGTCGGCACTTCGCCCGACATGATCGACGCCGCCGAAGACCGCGAGCGTTTCCAGAAGCTGCTGCAGGACCTGGGCCTGCGCCAGCCGCCCAATCGTACCGCCCGTACCGAAGCCGACGCGCTGCAACTGGCACAGGAAATCGGCTATCCGCTGGTGGTCCGCCCGTCCTACGTGCTGGGTGGCCGCGCCATGGAAATCGTCCACGAGCAGCGCGACCTGGAGCGCTACATGCGCGAAGCCGTCAAGGTCTCGCATGATTCGCCGGTGCTGCTGGACCGCTTCCTGAATGACGCCATCGAAGTCGATGTGGATTGCCTCTCCGACGGCGAGCGCACCTTCATCGGCGGCGTGATGGAACACATCGAGCAAGCCGGTGTGCACTCGGGTGACTCTGCCTGCTCGCTGCCGCCGTACTCGCTGTCCAAGGACACCATCGAGGAACTGAAGCGCCAGACCGCACTGATGGCCAAGG
Organism: Herbaspirillum sp. NPDC087042; assembly: GCF_044745245.1. Lineage (NCBI taxonomy): Bacteria > Pseudomonadati > Pseudomonadota > Betaproteobacteria > Burkholderiales > Oxalobacteraceae > Herbaspirillum > Herbaspirillum sp. NPDC087042. The sequence continues at coordinate 214,136 of NZ_JBIUZW010000008.1, forward strand.
GCCTGAACGTGGTCGGCCTGATGAACGTGCAGTTCGCCATCCAGCAGAACGAAGTCGATGGCAAGACCGTCGATACCGTCTTCGTGCTGGAAGTGAATCCGCGCGCTTCGCGTACCGTCCCCTTCGTCTCCAAGGCCACCGGCCTGCAACTGGCCAAGATCGCCGCACGCTGCATGGTCGGCCAGTCGCTGGACAGCCAGGGCATCAAGAACGAAGTCGTGCCGCCGTACTACAGCGTCAAGGAAGCCGTGTTCCCGTTCGTGAAGTTCCCGGGCGTGGATACCATCCTCGGCCCCGAGATGAAGTCCACCGGCGAAGTCATGGGCGTGGGCAAGACCTTCGGCGAAGCCTTCGTGAAGTCGCAGATGGGCGCGGGCGTGAAGCTGCCGACCTCGGGCAAGGTGTTCCTGTCGGTGAAGAACAGCGACAAGCCGCGTGCCGTGCAAGTGGCGCGTGACCTGGTCAGCCTGGGCTTCTCCATCGTCGCCACCAAGGGGACGGCTGCGGCCATCAACGCCGCCGGCATCCCGGTGACCACCGTCAACAAGGTGGTCGAAGGTCGTCCGCACATCGTGGACATGGTCAAGAACAACGAGATCGCCCTGGTGGTGAACACCGTTGAAGAAAAGCGTAATGCCATTGCCGACTCCGGAGCGATCCGTACCTCGGCCCTGGCTGCCCGTGTGACCACCTTCACCACCATCGCCGGTGCCGAAGCGGCAGTGGAGGGTATGCGCCATCTGGATGCCCTGGACGTCTACGATTTACAAGGCCTCCATAAAGCTATACACTAAACCCACAACACGTTACTTTGTCGGCTGTAGTTGACGCTGACAAGCTAAGAGGGCATCTGAGCAATCGATGCCCTCTCTGACTTTTGGACGACACCCTGCGGCCACAACATGTTCAATGTTGCAGGGCAGATCCGTCCAGGGGACGCTAAGGACATGACGCCGCCGTGCCACGTTGCGCGGCTTGCGCGTGGCGTCATGTCCTTAGCGGCTCTGGGTCAGAGCGCGTGTTGTTGAAGAGCTGACGGAATCCTGCAGCAACGGTCCGTTCACCAGCCTGACTGTTCCCGTAAAGACGATGCTTGTCCGCCAAGTTGGCGGCGATGCTGCGCTTTTGCGTGTTCACTGGCCGGCGGACCTTGGATGCGTCTTCCGTGTAACCCTAACCTTGAGCAAGAGACTTATGAGCACAGTTCCCCTTACCAAGCGTGGCGCCGAACTTCTGAAGGAAGAATTGCACCGTTTGAAAACCAAAGATCGTCCCGAAGTCATCGGTGCGATCGCCGAAGCGCGCGCGCAGGGTGACCTGTCCGAAAACGCCGAGTATGAATCGGCCAAGGAGCGCCAGGCCTTCATCGAAGGCCGTATCGCTGACCTGGAAGGCAAGCTGGGCGCGGCCCAGATCGTCGATCCGACCGAGCTGAACGCGGAAGGCCGCGTGGTCTTCGCCTCCACCGTGGACCTGGAAAACCTGGACAGCGGCGAGAAGGTGACCTACCAGATCGTCGGCCTGGACGAAGCCGACATCAAGGAAGCCAAGGTCTCCGTGACCTCGCCCATCGCCCGTGCCCTGATCGGCAAGAGCGCCGGCGACGTGGTGGCCGTGGAAGCGCCGTCGGGCGTGAAGGAATACGAGATCCTGGAAGTGCGCTACGTCTAAGACGTCAGCCACGACCGGCAGGCCGGGCCCATCGGCCTGGCTTGCTGCAACGCCGACGTGCCGGAAATGAAAATGCCCGCATCAGCGGGCATTCTGTTTTTGGCGGCCACCCGGGTGGGCGGCCCGGCTTGATACCGATCAGCCGATCGCCTTCTTGGTGCTGCGCTGGCGCGGCTTGGCCTTCTTGACCAGGCCACCGGCGGTGACGCGTTCATTGCCCTTGAGCATGACCTTGTTCACCGACGGACGCTTGGTGGCGTGCGACTTGACGATGGTCACTTCGCGCAGGCCGCCCTTGGCACCGGCGGCAGCCTTGCGGGCTTCGTCCTTCTTGGGGCGATACAGCACCAGCAGCTTGCCGATGTGTTGCACCGGCGCGGCCTTGAGTTGGGCGCAGATGGCTTCGTAGATGGCAATGCGGGCTTCGCGGTCATCGCCGAAGACGCGGACCTTGATCAGGCCGTGGGAGTCGAGGCTCTTGTCGATTTCCTTCAGGACGGATTCGGACAGGCCACCTTCGCCAACGATCACGACGGGGTTCAAGGCATGGGCCTGGGCGCGCAGTTCGCTGCGCTCGGCGGGAGTAAGTGTCAACATGGGAAAGCGTGTCGGGACGGTGACTCGGCGGCGCCAAGTTGTCCCTCAATGAGATAAAACCAGTATTCTACGCGAATGGCAAAGAACAAACTGAACAAAAACTGGCTGCACGACCATATCAACGATCCTTATGTGAAGCTTGCACAAAAGGAAGGCTATCGTGCGCGTGCTGCCTACAAGCTCAAGGAAATCGACGAAGAAGAGCGCCTGATCAAGTCAGGCCAGGTCATCGTCGACCTGGGTTGCACCCCTGGCAGCTGGTGCCAGTACGTGCGCAACAAGCTGGCCGGCGCCGAGGGCGGGGGCATCCATGGCACCATCATCGGCCTGGACATCCTGCCGATGGACCCGATTGCCGACGTCCACTTCATCCAGGGCGACTTCCGCGAGGATGACTCGCTGCAGCAGCTGGAAGCCTTGCTGGACGGCCGCAAGGTCGACCTGGTGCTCTCCGACATGGCGCCCAACCTGTCGGGCGTGGCCATTGCCGATGCCGCCCGGGTGGAATACCTGATCGACCTGGCCATCGAATTTGCGCAGATGCACATGAAACCCGGCGGTTCGCTGCTGGTGAAGTGCTTCAACGGCACCGGTTACAACGAACTGGTGCACAAGTTCAGGGCTGAATTCAAGACGGTGATGTCGAAAAAGCCCAAGGCCAGCCGCGACAAGTCCTCCGAAATCTTCCTGCTCGGGAAAATCCTGAAAAATCCTCGCAGCTAAATCGGTTACAGTTGATGCATAGCGGCATCGGGGGCCGTCCGAAGGCGCAAAATTTGCCGAAATTCTGTCCATTTATGGCATTTTTCCGTCTTGTTTTGCCTGATTTCAGCCTCATATCGATTTGCAGGAAGCGTTCGAGGGTATCGATCGGTGCTCGCAAGGCGCTCGATAGCGAGATGACAACGTGGCTCTGGCCGGCACCGGTGCGGGATTTTGTGCGTTGCGTACCGGCACGGCAGGGCCGCGCGGACGGCGGTTTTCTAGTAAGGGTGTTTGAATCCGGGTAAAATCGGAGCATACAAAGGCAACGTGGCGCCCAGGCGTCGGAGGAGTTCCAGTGAACAATATGTTTTCCAAGGCTGCCATCTGGGTAGTCATCGCGCTCGTGCTGTTTATGGTGTTCAAGCAGTTCGACAACCTCAGCATGGCGACCAACGCCAAGGCGATCGCGTATTCCGACTTCATCTCCGAGGTCAAGGCTGGCCACATCAAGGATGCGACCATCGAGGATCGCACCATCGTTGCCACCACCCAGGATGGCACCAAGGTCAAGACCGCCGCGACCTATCTGGACCGCGGCCTGGTGGGCGACCTGCTCAACAACGGCGTCAAGTTCGACGTCAAGCAACCGGAAGAGCAATCCTTCCTGTCGCAAGTCTTCATTTCGTGGTTCCCGATGCTGTTGCTGATCGGTGTCTGGATCTTCTTCATGCGCCAGATGCAGGGCGGTGGCAAGGGCGGCGCGTTCTCCTTCGGCAAGTCCAAGGCACGCATGCTCGATGAGAATAGCAACTCCGTCACCTTCGCCGACGTCGCCGGTTGCGACGAAGCCAAGGAAGAAGTGCAGGAGCTGGTCGAGTTCCTGCGCGACCCGACCAAGTTCCAGAAGCTGGGTGGCCGCATTCCCCACGGTGTGCTGATGGTCGGCCCCCCGGGTACCGGTAAGACCCTGCTGGCCCGCGCCATCGCTGGCGAAGCCAAGGTGCCGTTCTTCACCATCTCCGGTTCGGACTTCGTTGAAATGTTCGTCGGCGTGGGTGCTTCCCGTGTGCGCGACATGTTCGAGAACGCCAAGAAGCACGCTCCCTGCATCATCTTCATCGACGAAATCGACGCCGTTGGCCGCCATCGTGGCGCCGGCATGGGCGGTGGTAACGACGAGCGCGAACAGACCCTGAACCAGATGCTGGTGGAGATGGACGGCTTCGAAGCCAACTCCGGCGTCATCGTGATCGCCGCCACCAACCGTTCCGACGTGCTGGACAAGGCGCTGCTGCGTCCGGGCCGTTTCGACCGCCAGGTGATGGTCGGCCTGCCCGATATCCGTGGCCGCGAACAGATCCTCTACGTCCACATGCGCAAGGTGCCTATCGCCCCGGACGTCAAGGCCGACATCCTGGCCCGTGGTACCCCTGGCTTCTCCGGCGCCGACCTGGCCAACCTGGTCAACGAAGCAGCGCTGTTTGCTGCCCGCCGCAACAAGCGCCTGGTGGAAATGCAGGACTTCGAGGACGCCAAGGACAAGATCGTCATGGGTCCGGAACGCAAGTCGGCCGTGATGCGCGAGGAAGAACGCCGCAACACCGCCTACCACGAGTCCGGCCACGCCGTGGTCGCCAAGCTGCTGCCCAAGGCCGATCCGGTCCACAAGGTCACCATCATGCCGCGTGGCTATGCGCTGGGCCTGACCTGGCAGCTGCCTGAGCATGACCGCGTGAACATGTACAAGGACAAGATGCTGGAAGAAATCTCCATCCTGTTCGGTGGCCGTATTGCCGAAGAGATCTTCATGCACCAGATGTCCACCGGCGCTTCCAACGACTTCGAACGTGCCACCAAGCTGGCCCGTGCGATGGTGACACGCTACGGCATGTCCGAGACCCTGGGTACCATGGTCTACGAGGATTCCGAGCAGGACGCCTACTTCGGCCGCATGTCCTCCAAGACCGTGTCCGAGGCGACCCAGCAAAAGGTCGATGCCGAGATCCGCAGCATCCTGGACGAGCAATATGCCCTGGCGCGCCGCCTGCTGGAAGAAAACAGCGAGAAGGTCGACGTCATGGCCAAGGCCCTGCTGGAATGGGAAACCCTGGACGCCGATCAGGTCAACGACATCATGAATGGCGACGAACCGCGTCCGCCGCGCAATGGTGCTCCGGCCAAGAAGTCGTCCTCGGACAACAACCGTTCCGGCGACGTTACTCCCAACGCTACGGCTCCGGCCTGATGGCCCGGTGATGTACCGTTAGCTTGCAGCAGTCAGAAAGGTGAGGAGCGATCCTCACCTTTTTTCTTTTTCATGTCTGGTAAAAAAGACAAGATCAGGCGGTGTATCATGCAGCGCCGTGGCTGCAATTCTCACGGAAACACCGGTAGCAAGGGGTAGCAACGGGTAGCAATCGAACACAAGCAATACAAGACACGTACTACAAGACAAGCAAGATGACGCAAGCATTCCTCAAATGCGGCCGCTTCCGCCTGCCGGTGCAGCAAGGCCGCCGCCCCCTGGTGATGGGCATTCTCAACGTGACGCCGGATTCCTTCTCCGATGGTGGTCGCCACCAGTCGCTGGAGCTGGCGCTGGAGCATGCCGAGCAGATGATCGCCGATGGCGTGGACATCATCGACATCGGTGGCGAATCGACCCGCCCAGGCATTGCGCCGCTGTCGCTGGAGCAGGAGCTCGAACGCGTCATGCCGGTCATCTATGCGCTGCGTGATTGCGGCAAGCCGCTTTCGCTGGACACCTACAAGCCGGCCGTGATGCGCGAGGCGCTGCTGGCCGAGGTGGACATGATCAATGACATCAACGGTTTTCGTGCCGAAGGGGCGATCGAGGCGGTCCGTGATAGCGAGGCCGGCCTGTGCGTGATGCACATGCAGGGCGAGCCGCAGACCATGCAGCAGGAGCCGCACTACCAGGATGTGGTGGTCGAGGTGGAAGATTTCCTGCGCCACCAGGTCGCGCTGATGCAGCAGGCCGGGGTGGCGCGTGAACGTATCTGTATCGACCCCGGTTTTGGTTTTGGCAAGACAGTGGCGCATAATCTGGCTTTGCTGAAGAATACCCGCCACCTCATCGATGCGCTGGATCTGCCGCTGCTGGCGGGCATGTCGCGCAAGTCCATGGTCGGCGCGGTCACTGGCAAGCCGCTGGAGCGGCGCATGGCGGGCAGCATTGGCGCGGCGCTGGCGGCTGCCCAGCAGGGCGCGATGATCATCCGCGTGCATGACGTGGCCGAGACCGTCGATGCCCTGGCCATGTGGCAGGCGGGACGCAACGATATTGAATGATCCAAGAGGGGATGCGGCGGGCCACTGCCGCATCAAGGGAGACAGGCCGAAGGGGCGTAGGCCTGCGACACACAAGGAAAAGGACAAACCTGATATGGCAGCAAAATATTTCGGCACCGATGGCGTGCGCGGTCGTGTGGGCGTTGCACCCATTACTCCTGATTTCGTCATGCGCCTGGGCTATGCGGCCGGCAAGGTGCTGGCCAAGGCCAAGGATGGCATGGCACGGCCCACGGTGCTGATCGGCAAGGACACCCGGATCTCCGGCTACATGCTGGAAGCCGCCCTGGAGGCCGGTTTTGCCGCTGCCGGCGTGGATGTCTGGCTGCCCGGTCCGGTGCCTACGCCGGCGGTGGCCTATCTCACCCGCGCGCTGCGCCTGTCGGCCGGCGTGGTGATCTCGGCCTCGCACAACCCGTATCACGACAACGGCATCAAGTTCTTTTCCGCCAGCGGCAATAAGCTGCCCGACGCGGTCGAGGCCGACATCGAGGCCGCCCTGGAACAACCCATGGATTGCGTGCCCTCCGAGAAGCTGGGCAAGGCCCGTCGCCTCTCCGATGCGCCCGGTCGTTATATCGAATTCTGCAAGAGCACCTTCCCCAGCGCCATGAACCTGCGCGGCATGCGCCTGGTGGTCGACTGCGCCCACGGCGCGGCCTACAACATCGCGCCGCACGTGTTCCACGAACTGGGTGCCGAAGTCATCACCATCGGCAACCAGCCCGATGGCCTGAACATCAACGAGGACTGTGGCGCCACTGCGCCCAAGACCCTGGTCGCCTCGGTCCGCGAATACCGCGCCGACCTGGGCATCGCCCTGGATGGCGACGCCGATCGCCTGATCATGGTCGATGGCGAGGGCCGTATCTACAACGGCGACGAATTGCTGTACCTGATGGTCAAGGATCGCCTGGCCACCGGCCCGGTCGAGGGCGCGGTCGGTACCCTGATGACCAACATGGCGCTGGAAGTGGCCTTCCGGAAGATGGGCGTAGGCTTCGAGCGTGCCAAGGTCGGCGACCGCTACGTGCTGGAAGTGCTGCAGGAAAAGGGCTGGCTGCTCGGCGGCGAAGGTTCGGGCCACCTGCTGGCGCTGGACAAGCACACCACCGGCGACGGCATCGTCTCGGCGCTGCAGGTGCTGACGGCCTTGAAGCGCAGCGGCCAGACACTGGCGGAGATGACGGCCGATATCACCATGTATCCGCAGTCGCTGGTCAATGTGAAGATCCCGGCAGGTTACGACTGGAAGTCCAATGCCGCGCTGCAGGCCGAGAAGGCCGCCGTGGAAGAAGAACTGGGTGAGCGCGGCCGCGTGCTGTTGCGTCCGTCGGGCACCGAACCGCTGATCCGTGTGATGGTCGAAGCCCAACAGGCCGACCTGGCGCGCAGCATGGCCCAGCGTATCGCGGCCAAGGTGCTTTGAGTCAGGGTTGTTGCGGATAGAAGGACGATGTCAAAAGAGTTACCCCACATTCTCATGGTCGAGGACGAACCCAGCATCGCGGAGCTGTTGCGCTTCACGATGCAGGGGGCCGGCTTTGCCACCACCATCGCCAGCGACGTGGCGCAGGCGCGCCAGCTGATCGGCGAGTCGCTGCCACATATCGTGTTGCTGGACTGGATGCTGCCCGACAGCACCGGTCTTGCCTTGCTGAGCGAATTGCGACGCGAACCGCGCACGGCGGCGCTGCCGGTCATCATGCTGACCGCCAAGGGCATGGAGGAAGACAAGGTCAAGGGCTTGAACGAAGGCGCTGATGATTACGTCACCAAGCCGTTCTCGCCCAAGGAACTGGTGGCGCGGGTGCAGGCGCTGCTGCGGCGCAAGGCGCCCGAGATCGGCAGCCAGGCCCTGAAGTACCGTGAGATCAGCATCGACGTCGAGCGCCGCCAGGTCTCGCTGGCCGACCGCCAGGTAGCGCTGGACCAGGCCGAGTTCAAGCTGTTGCGCTACCTGGTGGCGCATCCCGAGCGCATCTTCTCGCGCGCGCAGTTGCTCGACAAGGTCTGGGGCGACCATACCTTCATCGAGGAGCGTACGGTGGACGTGCACATCATGCGCCTGCGCAAGTCGCTTGGCGATCTGGCGCACTACGTGCAGACGGTGCGGGGCATGGGCTACAAGCTCAGCAGCGAGCAGTAGCGCTGGCAGGCTCAGGCAGTTGAAAAAGGCGATCCGAGGATCGCCTTTTTTCATGGTGCCGGCGTCAATCCAGCGGCACGCTGCGATAGCGGTTGACCTCGGCCGCCGAGACGAAGCTGCCCTGGTTGCCCCAGCTATTGCGCAGGTAGGAGACCACGGCAGCCACCTCCTGGTCGCTCAGCTGCGGCCCGAACGGCGGCATGCCGAAGGGATAGGGATTGCCGGTGGTGGAGGGCGGGAAGCCGCCATTGAGCACGGCGCGGATGGCGTTGACGGGATGTGCGCTGGCGATGGCATGGTTGCCGGCCAGCGGCGGGTAGTCCGGTGCGCTGCCTTGCCCACGGCCGCCGTGGCAATCGACGCAATGGTCGCCATACAGGCGCTTGCCCAGTTTCATGATGCGCTCGGCTTCGGCCGGTTCCGGCTGCGCCGTTTGCGCCACGCTGCTGGCGCTGGCGGGCGGCAGCGAGCGCAGGTAGACCGTCATCGCCGCGATATCGGCGTCGTCCAGATATTGCAGGCTGCGCCTGACGATTTCCGACATCGGCCCCAGCGTGGCCCCGCGTGTCGACACCCCGGTCTTGAGCAGGGCCGCCAGATCCTCGTCGCGCCAGCTGCCCAGTCCCTGCTCGCCGCCATGCAGCGCCGGTGCATACCAGTCCAGCGCCGGGATCACGCCGCCGGCCAGGGCCAGTGGCGCCACGTTGGCGCCCAGGCCGTTGCGCGCACTATGGCAGGCGCTGCAATGGCCGGCACCTTGTACCAGATAGGCGCCGCGATTCCACTGGGCGCTGCGGGTCGTATCCGGCTGGTAGCTGCCGGGCGAGAAATACAGCGTGCGCCACAGCGCCAGCAGGATGCGCTGGTCATAGGGGAAGCGCAGGGCATGCGGCTGGTTGGCACGCGCGACCGGCGGCAGGCTCTGCAGATAGGCGAAGAGGGCGTCGCTGTCGTCGCGGCTCAGGCGGGTGTAGCTGGTATAGGGGAAGGCCGGATAGAGGAAGCGGCCATCGCGTCCGCGTCCATGGTGTAGGGCACGCCAGAAATCGTCCGCATTCCACTGGCCGATACCGGTCGTCTTGTCAGGGGTGATGTTGGAGGTGTAGAGCGTGCCGAAATCGGTCGCGATGGGACGCCCGCCCGCATACTCGGCACCGCCCCGCGCGGTATGGCAGGCCATGCAATTGCCGGCACGGGCCAGATAGCGTCCCTGCACAAGCTGCGCACTGCGGTCACTGACCGGATTGGCCACGCCGGCCTCTTCGTGGCGCAGCATCTGCCACGCGATCGCGGCGGCCGGCAGGGCGACCACGGCGGCCAGCAGGATACCGATGACCCCGCGCAGGCGCATTCTCATGGATGCGCTCCGGCGGACTGCGGCAGGCTGCCGCACTGGCGCGGCAGCGGTGCGGCCAGCGTGCTGGCCGGGGCATAGCTGGCTGGTACGGCTTGCGCCGAGAGCCAGCTGCTGGCGGCGTTGATGTCCTCGGGTGTCAGTTCGCGGGCGATGGCGCCCATGCAATCCGGGGCCCTGGCGCTGCGCTCGCCATTGCGCCAGGCGCCCAGCTGGGCGTTGATGTAGTCACGCGGCAGGCCCAGCAGGCCGGGAATGGCGGGTTGCACGCCACCGAGCTGCTTGCCGTGGCAGGCGATGCAGGCCGGAATGCGGCGTTGCCGGTCGCCCTCGCTGACCAGGAGGCGTCCGCGTTCCAGCACTGCCGCATTGGCCTCGGGGGCGACTGGCGGCGGGTAGGGCGGATGCTGGGCGGCGAAGAAGGTCGCGATCTGCTGCAGGTAGTCGTCGGAAAGATTGGCCAGCAGATAATTCATCATCGGATAGCGGCGGTGGCCATCCCTGAAACCCTGCAACTGGTTCAGCAGGTAGCCCGCCGGCTTGCCCGCGATACGCGGATAGTAGCCATCGGCCGTGGCGCGCCCCTCCTTGCCATGGCAGGCGATGCAGGCCGCCACGCGATCGGCCATGCCGGGCGGATTGGCCGTGGTGGCGGGTTGCTGGGCCAGGGCCAGTCCGCAGGCAAACCACGTCCCCAGCGCGGTGGCAGCAATACTCTTCATGTTTGTTGTGAGCAAGCGCATTTTTCTATTGTAGTGTATGGCGGCGATTGCTTGCGGCTTTGCAAGCCCTGTCGCAGCGGATACAATAGCGGCCTTGCTGCCCCCGTAGCTCAGTGGATAGAGCGATCCCCTCCTAAATGTATTGGGCACCGGATGCCGAAAGGCGCCGCGTGAATGGAGTCAAAGTCGGTGAACCCTGACAGCGCATCGTCCCCGTGACCTTGCGGCTGCTGGCAATACCGAGCCAAGCCGGTTCCTGCGTGCAGGACGGAAGGTGTAGAGACTAGACGGCTCCGGCCTCAAGGCGAGTGTGCATGCACCCGCCCATGGCCAAGGTATAGTCCAGACCACAAACATGCAATTGGTGGCGAAAGCCATAGTGGTACGAAGGGATAGGTCACACGTTCGATCCGTGTCGGGGGCGCCAGCATAAAAAAAGCGCAGAAGGTAACTTCTGCGCTTTTTCCTTTTTTGGGGCCCGGTCCATGTGGTCTACCTTGCCCCGGCTTGCCTCGATCAGCTTCAATGTCCCTGGTTGGTATTGTCCAGGAAACGCTTGGCATTCTCGTTCTGGGTGCGCGACCCCGGTGTGGCCGGAGCCGTTGCCGGGCTGGCCGGCGACGTACCCGGCACATTGGGCGCCGGCTGGTTGCCGCTGCCGGAGGCGGCGGGCGTCTGGCTGGGTGTCCAGCCGAAGAAGTTGGAGATCGCATCCACCACCGTCACGCCCACATTGGTCACTAGACCGTTATTGGGCGTGAAGTTGTCGTAGTAGGGTTCACCATCGATGATGCGGATGCCATCCGGTACCGGCTGATCGAACTCCGGCACCCCCTTCAAGGCTTTGCTCATGTAGTCGACCCAGATCGGCAGCGCCAGCTGGGCGCCGAATTCCATGCCGCCCAGGCTCTTGGGCTGGTCGTAACCCATCCACACGACAGTGGCCAGCGTGCGCTGGTAGCCGGCGAACCAGCCATCGACGGCATCGTTGGTGGTGCCGGTCTTGCCGGCCAGGTCACCGCGACCGATGCTGTTGCTGCGCGCACCGGTGCCGCGCTGGGCCACGGACTTGAGCAGGTTGGTCATCATGTAGCTGTTGCGCTCGGCCACCACGCGCGGCGCGCCATCGCCCACCACCAGCGGTTCGGCCTTGGACAGCACCTTGCCACGTGCATCGGTGATCTGCGCGATCAGGTAGGGCTGGATCTTGTAGCCACCGTTGGCAAACACCGAATAGGCCGCCGACAGTTGCAGCGGATTGGTCTGGCCCGCGCCCAGCGCCATGGGCAGGTAGGGCGGGACCTTGTCCGGATCGAAGCCGTAGGTGCCGGTGATGAAGTCCTTGGCATAGGGCACGCCGATGTTGTCCAGCGTGCGGATGGCCACCAGGTTCACCGACTTCTGCAGGGCGGTGCGCACCGTCATCGGGCCGGCCGGGGTTTCGTCATCCTTGGGTTCCCAGTTCGGCTGGCCAGGGCCGGCCGGATACGATACCGGCGCATCGTTGACGATGGAGGAGGGCGCATAACCCTTCTCCAGCGCCGCCGAATAGATGAAGGGCTTGAAGGTCGAGCCCGGTTGGCGCCAGGCCTGGGTCACGTGGTTGAAGTTGTTCTGGGTGAAGTCGAAACCGCCCACCAGCGAACGGATGGAGCCATCCTGCGGCACCACCGACACCAGCGCCGCTTCCACCTGCGGCAACTGCACCACCTGCCAGTTCTGCTTGGCGTCCTGCATCACGCGGATCAGCGCGCCCGGGGCGATGCGCACTTCCTTCTTCGCCTTGTCCGACAGGGCAGAGGCCACGAAGCGCAGGGCATCGCCCTTGATGCTGATCTTGTCGCCACTGCGCAGCACCGCATCGATCTGCTTGGGGCTGGCGGCCACTACCACGGCGGCGAGGATGTCGTCGTTGTCGGGGTGGTCATCCATCACGTCGTCGATGGCGGAGGCGCGATCGTCGGCATTGGCGGGCAGCTCGATGGTCTCTTCCGGGCCGCGATAGCCATGGCGGCGGTCGTAGTCCATCACGCCCTTGCGCACGGCCACGTAGGCGGCCTGCTGGTCGGCGGCATTGATGGTGGTGTAGACGTTGTAGCCCTGGGTATAGGTATCTTCCTTGTACTGGGCGTAGACCATCTGGCGCACCATTTCATTGACGTACTCGGCATGCACCGTGTACTGGCTGCCGGGGGCTCGGACCTTCAGCTCTTCCTTGGCGGCCTTGTCGTACTGGGCCTGGGTGATGAAGCCCACGTCCAGCATGCGCTGCAGGATGTACTGCTGGCGGATGTGGGCGCGCTTGGGATTGACGATGGGGTTGTAGGCCGAGGGCGCCTTGGGCAGGCCGGCCAGCATGGCCGCTTCGGCCAGGGTGACATCCTTGAGGTCCTTGCCGAAATAGGTGCGGGCGGCGGCGGCGAAGCCGAAGGCGCGCTGGCCCAGGTAGATCTGGTTCATGTAGACCTCCAGGATCTGGTCCTTGGTCAGGGTCTGCTCGATCTTGTTGGCCAGCAGTACTTCATAGAGCTTGCGGGAGAAGGTCTTTTCCTTGGTCAGGAAGACATTGCGCGCCACCTGCATGGTGATCGTGCTGGCGCCCTGGGAGGCCTTGCCGCGCAGTACGTCGGTGGCCAGCGCGCGGGCGATGCCGATCCAGTCGATGCCGCCGTGTTCATAGAAACGGTAGTCTTCGATGGCCAGCACGGCATTCTTCATGTCGGCCGGGATATCGTCGAGCTTGACCAGGCTGCGCTTTTCCTCGCCGAATTCACCCAGCAGCACCTTGTCCTGCGACCAGATGCGCAGCGGCACCTTGGGGCGGTAGTCGGTGATCAGGTCCAGCGAAGGCAGGCGCGGATTGATGAAGATCAGCGCATAGACCACCAGCAGGGCGCCGGCAATGCCCAGGCCGACGATGGACAGTCCGATGAACTTGGCGATGTTGGGATTGAGGAAACCGCGCTGGCGGCGTAACGACGCCGTAGAAGATGGAAGAGGCATGGGATGTGCAGGAATCGGGATGCGCTATCTTACAGCATCGGACCCCGGGCCCGGCGCGGCGGGCGTGGGCAATGCTTAAGCAGATGTAACAGCGTTCCCGTTTGACGGGGCAAATCGGCGGTTTTCCGGTCTTTTTCGCCTGTTTTGTGATTTTTTCAATTGTCATGTGGCAAACCGGGCCGGCGGCACGTGTTTCCGGCAGCATTTGGGAGCATTTCCCTGGCGCAGTCGGTACAATGCCGCTCTCGCGTCTTTTTCAGGCGCCCCTGGTGCATCGATGCATCCTTCCTGCGCGGCCGCGGCCGTCGCATTCACGTAGTTTCACGCAGAGCACGCTATGGCAGTCATTTCCCTCAGCGACGCACAACTGGCCTTCGGCCACGTCGCGCTTCTCGATCACGCCGAATTCTCGCTGGAGACCGGCGAACGCATCGGCCTGATCGGCCGCAACGGCACCGGCAAGTCCTCGCTGCTGAAGATCATCGCCGGCCGCTCCAAGCTGGATGATGGCCTCCTGGTGATGCAGCAGGGCCTCAAGATCGCCTATGTCGATCAGGAACCGCATTTCCCGGAAGAGATGACGGTCTTCGACGCCGTGGCCTCCGGCCTCGGTGAGCTGCCGGCCCTGCTGGCCGAATATGAAGCCATCACCGGCCAGTTCGGCGGCGACAACGACGACGCCCTGCTGGAGCGCATGCACCAGATCCAGACCGTGCTCGATGCGGCTGACGCCTGGTCCATCGGCAACAAGGTCGAGACCACCCTGGACAAGCTGAACCTGAACCGCGATGCCCGTATCGGCGAGCTTTCCGGCGGCATGAAGAAGCGCGTGGCGCTGGCCTGCGGCCTGGTGGGCAACCCCGACGTGCTGCTGCTGGATGAGCCGACCAACCACCTCGACTTCGGCTCCATCCTGTGGCTGGAAGGCCTGCTGCGCGACTTCAAGGGCAGCCTGCTCTTCATCACCCACGATCGTAGCTTCCTGGATAACGTCTCGACCCGCATCATCGAACTCGATCGCGGCAAGATCCTGTCCTTCCCCGGCAACTTCAGCACCTACCAGGCCCGCAAGGCCGAGCTGCTGGCCAACGAGGAAGTGGAAAATGCGAAGTTCGACAAGTTCCTGGCGCAGGAAGAAGTCTGGATCCGCAAGGGTGTGCAAGCCCGTCGTACCCGCGACGAAGGCCGCGTGCGCCGCCTGGAAGCGCTGCGGGTGCAGCGCAGCGAGCGCCGCGACCGGCAAGGTCAGGTCAAGCTGGAAGTGGGCACTGGCGAGCGCTCCGGCAAGATCGTGGCGGAACTGGAAAACGTCAGCAAGGCCTACGGCCCCAAGACCATCGTGCGCGACTTCAGCACCATCCTCATGCGTGGCGACAAGGTCGGCCTGATCGGCCAGAACGGTGCCGGCAAGACCACCTTGCTGAAGCTGATCCTGGGCGAGGAAAATCCCGACAGCGGCACCGTCAAGCAGGGTACCAAGATGCAGGTGGCGTACTTCGACCAAATGCGCGCGCAACTGAACGAAGAAACCTCGCTGGCCGACACCATCGCGCCGGGCAGCGACTGGGTCGAGATCAACGGCCAGCGCAAGCACGTGATGACCTACCTGAGCGACTTCCTGTTTGCCCCCGAGCGTGCCCGTTCGCCGGTGCGCACGCTCTCCGGTGGCGAGCGCAACCGCCTGCTGCTGGCGCGCCTGTTCGCCAAGCCGGCCAACGTGCTGGTGCTGGACGAACCGACCAACGACCTCGACATCGATACCCTGGAACTGCTGGAAGAACTGCTGGAAGAATATCCTGGCACGGTGTTCCTGGTCAGCCACGACCGCATGTTCCTGGACAACGTGGTGACCCAGGTGATTGCCGCCGAGGGCAATGGCGTGTGGCGCGAATACGTGGGTGGTTATTCCGACTGGGAGCGTCAGCGTCCGGCCGCCCAGGCAGCCCCCGCCAAGGGTACGGCCAAGGCTGCCGACAAGAATGAAGTGAAGGCCGAGTCCACCATGGCCGCGCCTGCGCCTGCATCGGCACCCCAGCCGGCCAAGAAGAAGCTGAGCTACAAGGAGCAGCGCGAGCTGGAAGAACTGCCCCAGCGCATCGCTGCCCTGGAGGCGGAACAGAAGGAAGTGTCCGCCAAGCTGGCCGACCCTGACCTGTACAAGAAGGGCGCCGATGAAGCCGTCAAGCTGAACCAGCGCTTCGCCGAGATCGACGAAGAGCTGCTGGTCAGCCTGGAACGCTGGGAAGAGATCGAGGGGAAGAAGTAAGCCGCCGCTGTGGCGGGATCAGTTCGGCTTGCGCAGTGCTTCGCGCAGGTCGGGCAGCATCTCGCGCAGGTTGGGCGCGTCCTCGGCATGGGGACGCATGGCCAGGTAGGCTTCCAGATCCTCCAGCGCCGCCTGGGCCAGGCCCAGGTTGGCATAGGCCAGGCCGCGGTCGCGCTTTTCGGTGATTTCCTCGGGCAGCAGGATCACCAGGCGCTCCTGCACATCCAGCACCTGTTGCCAGCGCTGGCTCTCCATGAAGATGGCCTTGAGGTTGCGCAACATGCGCGCCAGGATCTCGCGCGGATGCGCCGCGCGCAGGTAGGCGGCCAGCGGCAGTTCGTCGCCGAAATCGTCTTCGGGGGGATGCGCCAGGAAGGGTTCCAGGCGCTCTTCCAGCTCTTCCCGGGAGAGGCTGGAGCCATTCATGGGATCGAGCACGATCTCGCCGGATTGCACCGACAGCTTCATCAGGAAATGACCGGGGAATGACACACCCTTCATATCCAGACCGATATGCTGGGCCAGCTCGATATAGACCACCGCCAGCGAGATCGGAATGCCACGCCGGGTCGAGATGACCCGGTGGATGTAGCTGTTGTCGGGATCGTAATAGTTGTTGACGTTGCCGGCGAAGGCCATTTCCTGGAAGAAGAAATGGTTCAGCATGCGCAGCTTCTGGATCTGCGAGGCGTCCGAGGGCAGGCGTTGCTTGAGCTTGGCGGCCAGCGTGTCGAGCGCCATCTCTTCCTCGGCGAAATCCATTTCGGGATAAAAGTCCTGTCCCAACGTCAGGGCGGATTCGAACAACGGGATCGAATCGTCCTGGCGCACCAGCGAAGCGAAATAATCGAGGGAGGTGAGCGTCATGACGTTCATCCTATCAAAATATTTCGCGCTGTGTCAGGTCTGTGCAGCGCCTAACGAATTCTTTTGTTTCAGCCGCGGCGACTGGCGCTGAAGCATGCATCCCCACCTTTATCCTGAGCGGTTGAGGGCCGGCTTCAACGGCGCGCGATGCGCTTGAATTCGCGCAGCCGGAATCCCATCGCGAACAGGGGGCCGAAGTAGGCCGCCCCGCAGACCACGATGACCAGCGCCAGCGCGCCGATGCGCTCCACCGGATGGGCGCGCAGGGCGATCCAGTCGAAATGGCCGGCGATCCACAATGCCACGCCTGCCAGTACCAGCAGGGCGCCAGTCAGGCGTGCCAGGAACAATCCCCAACCCGGACGCGGTACGTAGATCTGGCGACGGCGCAGGCCGATGAAGAGGCAGATGGCGTTCAGGCAGGCGCCCAGGCCGATCGACAGCGCCAGGCCGGCGTGGGCGAACATGGGCACGAAGATGCTGTTCATCAGCTGGGTAGCGATGAGTACGCCTACGGCGATCATCACCGGGGTGCGGATATCCTGCTTGGCGTAGAAGCCGGGGGCCAGGATCTTCACCAGGATCAGGCCGATCAGACCGACGCCATAGGCCACCAGTGCATGGCTGG
The DNA here is from genome assembly GCF_044745245.1 of Herbaspirillum sp. NPDC087042. Lineage (NCBI taxonomy): Bacteria > Pseudomonadati > Pseudomonadota > Betaproteobacteria > Burkholderiales > Oxalobacteraceae > Herbaspirillum > Herbaspirillum sp. NPDC087042. The sequence goes on from NZ_JBIUZW010000008.1 coordinate 231,410, forward strand.
TCATGGTCACGGAGAGGGCGTCGAAGCGGCCGTAGTGGAACAGCGTGGCCGTCAGCGGCTCGGACAGCGTGGCCAGCGCCACGGCGGCCGGCATGGCCAGCATGAAGGTCATGCGCAGGCCCCAGTCCAGCAGCGAGGAATATTCTTCCTTGTCCTGGGCGGCGTGGGCATTGGAGAGACTGGGCAGCAGGATGGTCCCCAGCGCCACGCCCAGCAGGGCGGTCGGAAACTCCATGAGCCGGTCCGCATAGGACAGCCAGGACACACTGCCATGTTCCAGGCGCGAGGCGATGTTGGTATTGATCATCAGGCTGATCTGCGCGGCCGAGACGGCAAAGACGGCCGGCCCCATCTTTTGCAGCACCCGTTTGACGCCCTTGTCGTGCAGGCCCAGCAGCGGATTGAGGTAGAGGTGCGGCAGCATGCCGATCTTCATCAGTGCCGGCACCTGGATGGCCACCTGCAGGATGCCGCCCACCAGCACCGCGAAGGCCATCGCATAGATGGGCTGCGCCATGAAGGGCGCCACGAACAGCGAGGCGACAATGAAGGCCACGTTGAGCAAGACAGAAGTGAAGGCCGGGATGCGGAATTCCTTCCAGGTATTGAGGATGCCGCCGGCCAGCGCCACGAAGGCCATGAAGCCGATGTAGGGGAACATGATGCGCGTCATCAGCACCGAGGCGTGGAAGGCATCCTGGTTGTATTGCAGCCCGGTGGCGATGAAGTAGACCACGAAGGGCGTGGCGATGATGCCGGCCACGCAGGTCAGCAGCATGACCCACATCAGCACCGTGGCGACGTGGTCCACCAGGTGCTTGGTTTCCTCCACGCCGCGCTGGTTCTTGTATTCGGCCAGGATGGGGACGAAGGCCTGCGAAAATGCGCCCTCGGCAAACAACCGGCGCAGCAGGTTGGGGATGCGGAAGGCGATGTTGAAGGCGTCGGTGTAGGCGGAGGCGCCGAAGGCGCGGGCAAATAGGATTTCCCGGACCAGTCCGGTGATGCGCGAGAGCATCGTCATGCCGGAGATGGCGGCTAGCGTTTTATGCAAGTTCATGGAGCGGCATTATAGCGGGGCGCCTGAGGGTGGCGGGTCGCAGTAGAGTGGCGGCAGGGGCGGCTGGTTCGCTGCCTGTCGGTAATTTCTTTCAGGCAATCTGCCGTGGAAGGGCGAGGACGGCCATTGTGGGCCGCTTCGCAACGGATGGCGCGTGTTTACCGGAGATACTGACAACTTGATTGCCTTGCCAGGGAAATCTGGTTATAATCCGATGCTTTACAGAATTTGGCATCGCGAGTCCTAGGGGTTTGCGGCGCAAACGACTCTCGATTTAGGATAATTTCATGGCAAATACCGCACAGGCACGTAAGCGTGCTCGTCAAGCAGTCAAGCAAAACGCTCACAACTCGAGCCAGCGTTCGACCCTGCGCACCGCAATCAAGGCTGTTCGCAAGGCAATCGCTGCCGGCGACAAGGCTGCTGCAACCAGCGTGTTCCAATCTTCCGTGTCGACCATCGACAGCATCGCCGACAAGAAGATCATCCACAAGAACAAGGCTGCTCGCCACAAGAGCCGTCTGGCTGCTGCCCTGAAGGCCCTGGCTGCTTAATTTGCACCTGGCTTGATGCTGATGCGGGTCATCCCGCTTCGGCACGCAGTACAAGAAAACCGCTTATTCGTAAGCGGTTTTTGCATTTGTGCGACGCTTTCTTTTGTTGCCGATGTTGCTGATGTTGCTGATGTTGCCGCGGCAGGCATGGCGCCGTAGCGCCATGCGCGGGCGGTTGCCTTATTGCGGCAAGCCGTCGATCTTGGTGCCGGGCTTGATGTTCTTCTGCTTGAACCAGCCCTTGTTCATTTCCAGCGCATAGACCGCCCCGCGCTTGGCACAGTGCGAATCCAGGGTCTGTTCCTTCATTTCCTCGATGTTGATGATGACGCCTTTTTCATCCATGAAGGCCACCGACAGCGGGATCAGGGTATTTTTCATCCACATGCAGACGCCGGCGGGCGCGCCGAAGAGGAAGAGCATGCCTTCGTTGTCCGCCATCTTTTCGCGGAACATCAGGCCTTGTTCGCGCTCGGCCTCGGTCTGGGCAACTTCTGCCTTGATCAGGTGGATGCCGATATTGAGTTGCGTGGTGGGAAATTTGCGCACCGCAGGCGTCTGGGCGCTGGCGCTGGCGATACAGCCCAGGGTGAGCAGGGCGGCAGTGGTGCGGAGGATGAAGCGGGACAGCTGGGGCAGGCGGGTTTGGCGCATGGTCAATAATCGTATTGGGGCAGGCACAGGGACAGGCAGGATAACAGCAGGGCGTCGCCAGGGGAATCGTCCCGGGGTGGGTATTGCGCGGCGAGCGGGCATGAAAAAAGGCAGGACTAGCCTGCCTTTTTGAATTGCCAAACGCGAATTACTTAGCGGCGGCGTCAGCTGCCGGAGCGGCCTTCTTTGCCTTCTTCGACTTCTTGGCCTTCTTTGCCTTCTTTGCCTTCGGAGCAGCAGCTTCGGTCTTGGCAGCGTCAGCAGCCGGAGCGGCCGGAGCAGCAGCTTGAGCGAAAGCGGCGCTAGCGAACAGGGAAGCGATCAGAGCGGCGATCAGTTTTTTCATTTTGCGTCCTTCAATTCAACATGTTAGGGATGTGAGGCAAACGATGATTCGTGCGAATCACTGCCAATAACGATGGGGCGGTGCGAAGGTTGACACTAACTTTCATCTTTTTTATGAGTATTTAAGAAGAACCAGGTATCTCAATGGTCAAGATGTTGTCAAAAGTTCACAACTTGTCGCCCTCTTAGTTGTCCAGCGCCTGCGCATCCACTTCTTTCCATTCGCCCGGCAGCAGCGGATGGGTCGCCAGCGAAAACGGCCCGATGGCAATGCGTACCAGGCGCAAGGTCGGCAAACCGACCGCCGCCGTCATCCGGCGCACCTGGCGGTTCTTGCCTTCGCTGATGGTGAGGGCGATCCAGCTGGTGGGCTGGTTCAGGCGCTGGCGGATGGGTGGATTGCGTGGCCACAGCCAGGCGGGTTCCTGGATCAGTTTGGCGTCCGATTTCTGGGTCACGAAGTCGCCCAGGTCCAGCGGGTTGCGTAGCTGTTCCAGCGCCTGCGGGCTGGCCAGGCCTTCGACCTGGGCCAGGTAGGTCTTGGGTTGCTTGCGGCGCGGGTGGCTGATGGCGTGCTGCAGCTTGCCATCGTCGGTGAGCAGCAGCAGGCCCTCGCTGTCGGCATCGAGCCGACCCGCCGGGTAGACGTCGGGCAGGGTGATGAAATCGGCCAGGGTCTGGCGGTCGGGATGAGCCGAGAACTGGCTCATCACCTGGAAGGGTTTGTTCAATAAGATCAGGGGCATACGCTAGTGTCGCAAAAACATGGCTTTGCGTAAAATCCTGATGCATAATCGATTGGTATGTCCTCTGTCTTATATAAGACTTTTCATGCTGCTGCGGGGAATTTTCCGACTGGAATGCCGGAAATCTCTTAAAATTCCCCGCTTGCATGGCAATTCATGCAAGAGCCCGCCATGGTGGCCTCTTGCTCATGATTGTCACTGATGCTTTCCATTGCCCCACCGCCTCAACCGCCGGAGAACTCGATGTCGTACCAACATATCCAAGTGCCAGCCGAAGGTAGCAAGATCACGGCCAACGCTGATGACACCCTCAATGTGCCCAACAATCCCATCATTCCCTACATCGTGGGCGATGGCGTGGGCGTGGACGTCACGCCGGTGATGCTCAAGGTGGTCAACGCTGCCGTGGAAAAGGCCTATGGCGGTGCGCGCAAGATCCACTGGATGGAAATCTACGCCGGTGAAAAGTCCACCAAGCTGTATGGCCCGGATGTCTGGCTGCCCGAAGAGACGCTGTCGGTGCTCAAGGATTACCTGGTGTCGATCAAGGGACCCTTGTCCACGCCGGTGGGTGGCGGCATCCGTTCGCTCAACGTCACCATGCGCCAGCAGCTGGACCTGTATGTCTGCCTGCGCCCGGTGCGCTACTTCAAGGGCGTGCCCTCGCCGCTGCGCGAGCCGGAGAAGACCGACATGGTGGTCTTCCGCGAGAACTCCGAGGACATCTATGCCGGTATCGAATGGCAGGCGGGCACCCCAGAGGTGAAGCAGGTCATCGACTTCCTGACCCGCGAGATGGGCGTCAAGAAGCTGCGCTTCCCCGAGACCTCCGCGCTGGGCATCAAGCCGGTGTCGCGCGAGGGTACCGAGCGTCTGGTGCGCAAGGCCATCCAGTACGCCATCGACCACGACAAGCCGTCGGTCACGCTCGTGCACAAGGGTAATATCATGAAGTTCACCGAAGGCGCCTTCCGTGACTGGGGTTATGCCCTGGCGGGTAGCGAATTCGGCGCCGAGCTGATCGACGACGGCCCGTGGATGCGTCTGAAGAACCCCAGGACCGGTCGCCAGATCGTGATCAAGGATGCCATCACCGATGCCTTCTTCCAGCAGGTGCTGATGCGTCCGGCCGAATACAGCGTGATTGCGACGATGAACCTGAACGGTGACTACATCTCGGATGCGGTGGCGGCCCAGGTCGGCGGCATCGGTATCGCGCCGGGCGCCAACATGTCGGATTCGGTGGCGGTGTTCGAAGCCACCCACGGCACCGCACCCAAGTATGCCGGCAAGGACTACGTCAATCCGGGGTCCAGCATCCTGTCGGCCGAAATGATGCTGCGCCACATGGGCTGGCTCGAAGCAGCTGACCTGATCATTTCCGCGATGCAGAAATCGGTCTCCTCCAAGCGCGTCACCTATGACTTCGCGCGCCTGCTGGAGGGCGCGACCCAGGTGTCCTGCTCGGGATTCGGCGAGGCCATGATCGAGAACATGTGACGTCCAGGCGATTTGCCAGGGCAAGCAGGCAACAGCAGCCGGGGTGACCCGGCTGTTCTGCTTTTTGGGGCAGCATCGCCGACGGTGCAGGGCGCAGAAACGAAAAAAGCCCCGCAGAGCGGGGCTTTTCAGAGAAAGCCGGGGATTAGGCGGCGTTCTGGATGTTCGATGCCTGCTTGCCTTTGGGGCCTTGCGTAACGTCAAACTGGACTTTTTGACCTTCTTTCAGGGTCTTGAAGCCGTTCATCTGGATTGCGGAGAAGTGTGCGAACAAATCTTCGCCGCCGTCATCCGGAGTGATAAAGCCAAAGCCTTTGGAATCATTGAACCACTTGACAGTACCTGTTGCCATAAAAGCATCTTTCAAATAAAAACTATCACACGAGCCGTCAAAGCAAGAAGCATCGCGCGTCACGCAGCCCCCCTTATACCGTGCCCCCTTCTCTCAATCAGCGGTTACATTTAGTAACTACTAATCAACGAAATTCCATTCTTCTCGCTGGAAATCGAAAAGTCAAGCAGTTTTTAGATTTGAGTTTGTGGTCTTGTTTGCACGATGGGCCAGTGAGCCCTTGATTTAGGATAAATCATCGTCATCTGCGCAAGGTCGGGAAAACGCGTAATATCTATCTCATCTAGAGGTTACGTGATCATTGTGCGTTGCACAGCTTTGATGGTCGAATAAACGCATGGCAACCAAGCACGAAAATGACAGCGGTACAGTGTTGGAGCGGCAAGAGTCCAAGCTCAAGCCTCCCCCGATGTACCAGGTACTATTGTTGAACGATGACTACACGCCGATGGAATTCGTCGTCGCCGTCATCCAGCAGTATTTCAACAAGGACCGTGAAACCGCGACGCAGATCATGCTCAAGGTTCACCGCGATGGGAAGGGAATGTGCGGTGTATATCCCAAGGATATTGCATCCACAAAAGTTGAACTCGTTTTAACCCACGCTCGAAAAGCAGGGCACCCCCTGCAATGCGTGATGGAGGAAGCATGATTGCGCAGGAACTTGAAGTCAGTTTGCATATGGCCTTTGTCGAAGCCAGACAATCGCGTCATGAATTCATTACCGTGGAGCACTTGCTGCTGGCGTTGCTGGACAACCCGTCGGCCGCCGAAGTGCTGCGTGCCTGCTCGGTGAATATTGACGACTTGCGCAAGACGCTGACCAATTTCATCACCGACAATACCCCCACGGTGCCCGGCACCAACGAGGTGGATACCCAGCCCACGCTGGGCTTCCAGCGTGTCATCCAGCGCGCCATCATGCACGTGCAGTCGGCGTCCAATGGCAAGAAGGAAGTCACCGGCGCCAACGTGCTGGTGGCCATCTTCGGCGAGAAGGATTCGCACGCGGTGTACTACCTGCACCAGCAGGGAGTGACGCGCCTGGACGTGGTCAATTTCATCTCGCATGGCGTGCGCAAGGACCAGCAGGCCGATCCGCAGAAGGCGCCGGAAGGTGCCGAGGACGTGCAGGCCGAAGGTCAGCAGAAGGAAAGCCCGCTCGACCAGTTCACCCAGAACCTGAACAAGGCCGCTGCCGAAGGCAAGATCGATCCGCTGATCGGCCGCGACTCCGAGGTCGAGCGCGTGATCCAGACCCTGTGCCGTCGCCGCAAGAACAACCCGCTGCTGGTGGGCGAAGCCGGCGTGGGCAAGACTGCCATCGCCGAAGGCCTGGCCTGGCGCGTCACGCAAGGCGACGTGCCCGAGATCCTCAAGAACGCCGTCGTCTACTCGCTGGACATGGGCGCGCTGCTGGCCGGCACCAAGTATCGCGGTGACTTCGAGCAACGTCTCAAGGCGGTGTTGAAGCAACTGAAGGACAGCCCCAACGGCATCCTCTTCATCGACGAAATTCACACCATCATCGGTGCCGGTTCGGCCTCGGGTGGCACCCTGGATGCGTCCAACCTGCTCAAGCCGGCGCTCTCCAGCGGCCAGCTGAAGTGCATCGGTGCGACCACCTACACCGAATTCCGTGGCGTCTTCGAGAAGGATCACGCGCTGTCGCGTCGCTTCCAGAAGATCGACGTGAACGAACCGACCGTGGAACAGACCGTGCAGATCCTGCGTGGCCTGAAGTCCAAGTTCGAGGAACACCATGGCGTGAAGTATTCCGCTTCCGCGCTGACCTCGGCGGCTGAACTGGCGGCCCGCTTCATCAATGACCGTCACCTGCCCGACAAGGCGATCGACGTCATCGACGAAGCCGGTGCGGCCCAGCGCATCCTGCCCAAGTCCAAGCAGAAGAAGACCATCGGCAAGCCGGAAATCGAGGAAATCATTTCCAAGATCGCCCGCATCCCGCCGCAATCGGTCAACCAGGACGACCGCGCCAAGCTGCAGACCATCGACCGCGACCTGAAGAATGTCGTGTTCGGCCAGGATCCCGCCATCGAGGCACTGTCGTCGGCCATCAAGATGGCCCGCGCCGGCCTGGGCAAGACCGACAAGCCGATCGGCTCCTTCCTGTTCTCCGGTCCGACCGGTGTGGGCAAGACCGAGGTGGCCAAGCAGCTGGCCTTCATCCTGGGCATCGAGCTGGTGCGCTTCGACATGTCCGAGTACATGGAACGCCATGCAGTGAGCCGCCTGATCGGCGCGCCGCCGGGCTATGTCGGCTTCGACCAGGGTGGTCTCTTGACCGAGGCCATCAACAAGAAGCCGCACGCCGTGCTGCTGCTTGATGAAATCGAGAAGGCGCATCCGGACATCTTCAACATCCTGTTGCAGGTGATGGACCATGGCACGCTGACCGACAACAACGGACGCAAGACCGACTTCCGCAACGTGATCATCATCATGACCACCAATGCAGGTGCCGAGAGCCTGCAGAAGCGCACCATCGGCTTCACCGAGAAGAAGGAAGCCGGCGACGAGATGGCGGACATCAAGCGCATGTTCACCCCGGAGTTCCGCAACCGTCTGGATGCCATCATCAGCTTCCGCCCGCTGGACGAAGAAATCATCCTGCGCGTGGTCGACAAGTTCCTCATGCAGCTGGAAGAGCAACTGCACGAGAAGAAGGTGGAAGCCGTCTTCACTGACAGCCTGCGCAAGTTCCTGGGCAAGAAGGGCTTCGATCCACTGATGGGTGCACGCCCGATGTCGCGCCTGATCCAGGACCTGATCCGCAAGGCGCTGGCCGACGAGCTGCTGTTCGGCAAGCTGGTCAGTGGTGGTCGTGTCACGGTGGAGATGGACGACAAGGACCAGATCAAGCTGGAGTTCCCCGAGGGCGACGATTCGTCCCCGCCGGAAGAGCCGCAAGAGAAGCTCGAAGTCGAATAAGCCGTATCAGCCAGACCAACAAGGCCACGTCGGGAAACCGGCGTGGCTTTTTTGTTGGACAGCTCAGAGTGCCCCTTCGGCTGGGCTCAGGACAGGCTTCGATACGCGGCGTTGCCGCTACTCAGGTCGAACGGTCACTAGGCCGCAAATTCGTTGGCATTGCACACTGACTCCCGTTCGACCTGAGTAGCCGCGCAGCGGCGTATCGAAGGCGCGCCCAAGCAAACGATCCATAAAAGAAAAACGGCGCGGTCTTCACCGCGCCGTCTTCACATCAATTGCTTCATCTCACCACATTTACGGTACCAGCGGCTTGCCCGCCTCCTGCTTGGCCTTCACGATCTGCGTGACCTTGTCGATCATCGAGAGGCGATAGGCGGTGGCCGGATGCAGCGCCGTGTAGCCGTTGGGTACGCTGGCCGGATACTGGTCCGCCAGGCGCTTCCAGAAGGCCGGTACGTTGTCGATGTTGTAGCCGGCGCGGGCCAGCAGGTACAGCGAGAGCGTGTCAGCGGCGGCATCGAGGTCCTGCGGATAGACGCGGATACCAGCGGTGCCGGCCGTGGTGGTCGGGTCCGGATGCGGCAGCAGCAGGTTGTCGATCACTTCGGCGATGGTGGAGACCATGCGCTGGCGGATCGCGTGGCCCAGGATGTTGTGGGCCATGTCCTTGGCGATCAGGTAGGCCAGTTCATCGTCCGATTGTGTGAAGTTGAGCATGCCACGGGTGATGAGCACGCGGCGGCCGTCGGCATAGGTGTTGACGTTGTCCGCATTGCCCAGCTCGATGCTGAAGGCACAGGCGAAAGTCAGCGGGACGTTGACGGTGCTGGTCTGGCCGCCGCGTTGCACGCCCAGTGCGATGGGGGCCTTCTTGATGACCAGCGGGCTCAGCAGCACGGCGGCCTGGCGTTCGGCGTCAGTGCCTTGCGGCATGGGCTTGCCGGCCACCGAGACCAGCAGGTCGCCACGCTTGATGCCGGCCTGTTCGGCGCCACTGCCGGGCAGCACGCCGGTCACTTGCAGGCGGTCGTCATAGCCCAGGCTGCGCGCGGTCTCGACGTATTCGATGGGGAAGGAGTAGCGGTTCTTGGCCGTGAAGCCCAGCAGGTTGCGGGCATTGCCGCGGCACAGTTGGGCGTTGCTGGTCAGCAAGGGCGCGGCCACGCGATAGAGGCGGTCTTGTTGCGAGATGAGATCACGCAGGGGCTTTTGCAGCGGATTGGTGGCCTGGGCCGTCGGTGCGGCGGCCTGCGTGGCCGGGGAGGGCCAGGTGGCCGACGGCGGGCTGCTGACCGTCGGTTCCTGGGTGGCGCAGGCGGCCAGGATGGCCAGCGGCGCCAGGGTGGCGAGATTCCTCAACTTCTGCCATGCCGGCAGGGCGGATACGAGCATGCGATTCTCCATCAGTGTTTGCCTGTGCTGCCAAAACCACCGGCGCCGCGTTCGCTGCTGTCGAATTCTTCCACCACATTGAAGCCGACCTGCAGTACCGGCACGATCACCAGCTGCGCCAGGCGTTCCATGGGGTTTAGGACAAACTCGGTGCTGCCGCGGTTCCATGTGGAGATCATCAATTGTCCCTGATAGTCAGAATCGATCAGGCCCACCAGATTGCCCAGCACGATGCCATGCTTGTGGCCCATGCCACTGCGCGGCAGGATCACGGCGGCGTAGTTCGGGTCTGCCAGGTGGATCGCCAGGCCCGTCGGGACCAGGTGGGTCGAACCCGGGGCCAGGGTCAGTGGCGCATCGATGCAGGCGCGCAGGTCCAGGCCGGCGCTGCCCGGAGTGGCGTAGGCCGGCAGCTGGTCTTTCATGCGGGGGTCGAGGATCTTGATATCGATAGTCTTCATGGATGCGTGGTAGAGATCAAAAGACACGGCCCGCAAGGCGCGGGCCGTGGTGGTTCAGGAGGCCAGGCGGCGCGCGATCTCGCGCACCAGCTGGCGTGCCAGGGTCTGCTTGTCGGCGCGTGGCAGGGCGCTGTGGCCCTGGGCGTCGAAGAGCATCAGGGCGTTGTCGTCGCGGCCAAAGGTCTGGTGGCCGATATTGCCCACCAGTAGCGGAATGTTCTTCTTGATCCGCTTGGCCGCGCCGTATTGTTCCAGGTTCTCCGATTCGGCAGCAAAGCCCACGCAATACGGGCGTTGCGGCAGGGCGGCGACCGCCGCCAGGATGTCGGGGTTCTGGATGAATTCCAGGTGCGGAGTGTCGTGTTCGTGCTGCTTCTTGAGCTTTTGCGTGCTGGCATTGGCCACGCGCCAGTCGGCCACTGCCGCCACCGCCACGAACAGGTCCTGGCCAGCGACATTGGCCATGACGGCGTCGTGCATCTGCTGTGCCGTCTGCACGTCGATGCGGGCCACGCCATAGGGTGACTCCAGCGCCGTCGGGCCGGAGACCAGCACCACCTCGGCACCGGCTTCGCGGGCCGCGCGGGCGATGGCATAGCCCATCTTGCCGGAGGACAGGTTGGTGATGCCGCGCACCGGGTCGATGGGTTCGAAGGTCGGCCCGGCCGTCAGCAGCACGCGACGTCCCGCCAGCAGCTTGGGCTGGAAGGCGGCGACGATGTCTTCCAGCAGCTGTGCCGGTTCCAGCATGCGGCCTTCGCCGACCTCGCCACAGGCTTGCGCCCCGGCATCGGGGCCGAGCAGCACGATGCCGTCCGCCCGCAGCTGGCGCACATTGCGTTGCGTGGCCGGGTTCTGCCACATCTCCACGTTCATGGCCGGTGCCACCATCAGCGGCACATGCGCCGGTCGTGCCACGCAGAGGGTGGAGAGCAGGTCGTCGCAGGCGCCATGGGCCAGCTTGGAGATGAAGTCGGTGGAGCAGGGCACGATCACCACCGCATCGGCCTCACGGGTGAGGTTGATGTGCGGCATGTTGTTGTCCATGCGCGCATCCCACTGGTCTGTGTAGACCGTGTTGCCGGTCAGCGCCTGCATGGTGACGGCGGTGATGAAGCGGGTCGCCGCCTCGGTCATCACCACCTGCACCGACGCGCCGGCGCGGCCGAGTTCGCGCGCCAGCATGGCGGCCTTGTAGCAGGCGACGCCGCCGGTGAGGCCCAGTACGATTTTCTTGCCAGCCAGATCCATCTCTTGCTCCCGGAATGTGGCGCCGCGGCGACTTGCCCGCGTGCACCCAGCCTTGCGACGGCTTCTTACTTCTTGCTTGCTTACTTCTTTGACACCCGGCGCAGTTCGTCAACCACGAACAATACCGCACCTACGCAAATCGCACTATCGGCCAGGTTGAAGGCCGGCCAGTGCCAGTTGCCGACAAAGACGTCGAGGAAATCGATCACATGCCCATAGACCACGCGGTCGATCACGTTGCCGATGGCGCCGCCCAGGATCAGTGCCAGCGCCCAGCAGAACATGCGCTGGCCGGGATGCTTGCGCAGCAGGTGGATGATGAACACGGCCGCACCGATGCCGATGGCGGTGAAGAGATAGCGTTGCCAGCCACCGCTGGCCGCCAGGAAGCTGAAGGCTGCGCCCTTGTTGTACACCAGGACGAGGTTGAAGAACCCCGTCACGGGCAGCGATTCGCCGTAGTGGAACAGTTTCAGGATGGTGATCTTGCTGAGCTGGTCCAGCAGCAGCACGATGGTGGCGATGCCCAGCCAGGGCAGGAGCCCCTGGGCGGACGACACGGAACTGGAAGAGGAGGAGCGCTTTTTGGTTGCCATGGGTGTTGTTCTTTGAGTGGGCCGCCCGCGGCGCGTTGGCGCTGCGGGTGGCTTTCAGGCCAGACCGGACGGATCAGGCGAAGCGACGCTGCTCGCCCTGGCCGAACAGGTTGGCGTGGCAGCGACCGCACAGGCCGGGGTGCTCGGCATGAGACCCGACATCGGCGCGATAGTGCCAGCAACGTTCACATTTCTGATGGGTCGACGGAGTGACGACCACGGCTTCTTCTTCCACCGACGCCACGCGGGTGACTTGCGCGGCGGAGGTGATGAGCACGAACTTCAGGTCGTCCCCCAGGCTTTCCAGCAGGGCAGCCTTTTCGTCCGACACCTTCAGTTCCACCTCGGCTTGCAGGGAGGAGCCGATGCTGCCGGCAATACGCACTTCTTCCAGCTGCTTGGTCACAGTCGCACGCACTTCGTGCAGCACGGCGAACTTGGCCAGCAGGGCCTCGGCATCGCCCACCTCGGGCAGGGCGTAGTAGGTCTGCGAGAAGATGGTCTCGCCGCTCTGGGCGAAGGCTTCCTGGTCGGCGAAGAAGCTCCAGGCTTCCTCGGCGGTGAAGGACAGGATCGGCGCCATCAGGCGCAGCAGCGACTGGCTGATATGCCAGATCGCGGTCTGTGCCGAACGGCGGGCCGCCGAATCCACACCGCTGGTGTAGAGGCGGTCCTTGAGGATGTCCAGGTAGAAGCCACCCAGGTCTTCCGAGCAGTACATCTGCAGCTTGGCCACCACCGGGTGGAATTCGTAGGTCTCGAAGTGCGCCAGCACCTCGCCCTGCAGGCGCGCCATGTTGGCGATGGCGTAGCGGTCGATCTCCAGCAGCTCGGCCATCGGCACCGCGTGTTGCGCCGGGTCGAAGTCGGAGGTGTTGGCCAGCAGGAAGCGCAGGGTGTTGCGGATGCGGCGATAGGCCTCGGTGACGCGCTTCAGGATTTCGTCCGAGATCGAGATCTCGCCGGAGTAGTCGCTGGAGGCGACCCACAGGCGCAGGATTTCCGCGCCCAGCGAGTCGGCCACCTTTTGCGGTTCCACGCCGTTCTTGAGCGACTTGGACATCTTGCGGCCTTCGCCGTCGACCACGAAGCCGTGCGTGAGCAGGGCCTTGTAGGGCGCCCGGCCGTTCAACATCGCCGAGGTCAAGAGCGAGGAGTGGAACCAGCCACGGTGCTGGTCCGAGCCTTCCAGGTAGAGATCGGCCGGGAACTGCAACTCCTGCTTGTGCGAGCCGCGCAGCACGGTCTGATGGGTCGAACCGGAGTCGAACCAGACGTCCAGCGTGTCCTTGTTCTTCTGGTACTGGTCGGCCTCGTCGCCCAGCAATTCCTTGGGGTCGAGTGCCTGCCAGGCTTCGATGCCGCCTTGCTCGATGCGCTGGGCGATCTGTTCCAGCAGCTCGGGCGTGCGCGGGTGCAGCTGGCCGGTTTCCTTGTGCACGAAGAAGGCCATCGGCACGCCCCACTGGCGCTGGCGCGACAGCGTCCAGTCCGGACGGTTGGCGATCATGCCGTGCAGGCGCGCCTTGCCCCAGCCGGGGAAGAAGGCGGTGTCCTCGATGCCTTGCAGCGCGGTCTGGCGCAGGCTGGGGCCGCCATCCTTGGGCGTGTTGTCCATGCTGGCGAACCACTGCGAGGTGGCGCGGTAGACGATGGGGGTCTTGTGGCGCCAGCAGTGCATGTAGCTGTGGTCGAACATGACCAGCTTGAACAGCGAACCTACTTCTTCCAGCTTGGCGCAGATGGGCTTGGAGGCTTCCCAGATGGTCAGGCCGGCAAACAGCGGCAGCCAGGAGGCATAGCGGCCATCGCCCATGACCGGGTTGAGGATGTCGTCATCCTTCATCCCGTGCGCCTTGCAGGAGACGAAGTCTTCGATACCGTAGGCCGGTGCCGAGTGCACGATGCCGGTACCGCTGTCGGCGGTCACGTAGTCGCCCAGGTAGATCGGCGAGAGACGGTCGTAGCCGGCGTCGGCCTTGGCCAGCGGGTGATGGAAGCGGATCAGCGAGAGTTTCTCGCCGGTGGTGGTGGCGATGATCTTGCCTTCCAGGCCGAAGCGCTGCAGGCAGGACTCGACCAGATCCTTGGCCAGGATCAGCAGCAGCGGCTCGCCGTTGCGGGTGGTCTCGACCAGTGCGTAGTCGAATTCGGGGTGGACGTTCAGTGCCTGGTTGGACGGGATGGTCCAGGGCGTGGTGGTCCAGATGACGATGTAGCCGTTGCGGGTGGGCAGTTCGGCTAGGCCGAAGGCGGTGGCCAGCTTGTCGTGTTCGGCGAAGGGGAAGCCGACGTCGATGGCGGGGTCGCGCTTGTCCTGGTATTCGACTTCCGCTTCGGCCAGGGCCGAGCCGCAGTCGAAGCACCAGTTCACGGGCTTCAAGCCACGGTAGACATAGCCCTTCTCCAGGATCGTGCCGAGCGCGCGCAGCTCATCGGCTTCGTTGGAGAAGTTCATGGTCTTGTAGGGGTTGTCCCATTCACCCAGCACGCCCAGGCGGATGAAATCCTTCTTCTGCAAGGCGATCTGTTCATTGGCATAGGCGCGTGCCTTGGCTTGCACTTCGGCCACCGGCAGGTTCTTGCCGTACTTCTTTTCGATCTGGATCTCGATGGGCATGCCGTGGCAATCCCAGCCCGGCACGTATTGCGCGTCGAAGCCGGCCATGTTGCGGGCCTTGACGATCATGTCCTTCAAGATCTTGTTGACGGCGTGGCCCAGGTGGATCTCGCCGTTGGCATACGGCGGGCCGTCATGCAGGATGAACTTGGGGCGGCCGGCCGAAGCCTTGCGGATGCGCTCGTAGACCTTCTTCTCCTGCCACTGCTTGACCCATTGCGGCTCGCGCTTGGCCAGGTCGCCGCGCATGGGGAAGGCGGTCTCGGTCATGTTGACCGGGTACTTGGAGGGCGCCTTGCCGGCTTTTTCCGGTTTGCCGGGCTTGGCGGAAGATTCTTGATTGGACATGACAAAGCTTTCGTTGGATGCTGGTTGATTCTGGCTGATTCTGGCGCCAGGCACAGCGCAAGGCGGGCCGGCAAGATGCAAGGATGGGGCGGCTGGACAGCTGCGGGAGCAGGGCTCCGGCAGCCGCCCAGCGTTCAAATTCGGTCGGTGGCCGAGACGGCGAAGCCGGCGCTTTCGCGGAACCAGGCACGCGCGTGGTCGACGTCGCGGGCGATGGCGGCGGTCAGCGTGGGCAGGTCCACGTACTTTTCCTCGTCGCGCAGCTTCTTGAGGAATTCCACGCGCACCAGCTTGCCGTAGCAATCGCCCTGGAAGTCCAGCAGATGGGTTTCCAGCAGGACGCGGCCGCTGTCATCCACGGTCGGGCGCACGCCCAGGCTGGCCACGGCCGGCAAGGGCTGCTCACCCAGGCCATGCACCTGCACCACGAAGATGCCGGAGAGGGCGGGGCGCTTGTGGCCGACCCGCATGTTCAGGGTGGGGAAGCCGATGGTGCGGCCCAGCTTCTTGCCGTGCACCACGCGACCGCTGATGGCGTAGGCGTGGCCCAGCAACTGGCGCGACAGATCGAAATCGCCTTCGGCCAGCGCCGCGCGCACGGCCGAGGAAGAGATGCGTACACCGGCATTGGTCACCGTGGGCAGGGAATGCACTTCAAAGCCATGCTGGCGGCCGGCTTCGATGAGGGTGGCGAGCGTGCCGGCGCGACGGGCGCCAAAGCAGAAGTCGTCACCCACCATCAGCCAGCGCACGTGCAGGCCCTGCACCAGGATCTTCTCGATGAAGTCCTGCGGCGAGAGGGCCGCGAAATGGCTGCTGAAATGTTCCACCACGACGCGATCGATGCCGGAGTCGGCCAGCGACTGCAGCTTGTCGCGCAGGTTGGCGATACGCGCCGGGGCGCGCTCGGGAGTGCCGGCCAGCTGGGCAAAGAATTCACGCGGATGTGGCTCGAAGGTCATCACCGCCGCGTCCAGGCCCAGGCTGCCGGCGGCCTCGCGCACGCGCGCCAGCAAGGCCTGGTGGCCGAGATGCACGCCGTCGAAGTTGCCGATGGTCAGCGCGCACGGGGCGCGCGATTCGGCAGTGGGAAGTCCGCGAAATACCTTCATTGAGCCGCTGGAAAGATGCGCTGTTGCAAAAGCCTTCCATTATAAATGGTTTCGGAGGCTTTCTTTTAATTGGTGGCGGGATCGCCATCATCAAGCGGCCCGGCGCGGGATCAGGCGCCAGTTTTCATATTTCCAAGCTGAAATATTTGTATTTTTGCAATAAATGAGCTCAGCGCTGGGCCACGGCGCTATCCGGTTGCTGTAGCTGGCGCGCTTCGGCCAGCATCCAGATGGTGATCTTGCGTACTTCCAGCTTGCTCTGGGTGATGTGGGCGCGCAGCAGGATCTGGGCTTCGGTGGCGCGCCGCTTGGCCACCAGCTGCAGGATCTTGCCGTGTTCCTCGTAGGTAGCGTCGACGCGCTTCTTCTTGAGGAAGTCCAGGCGGCGCACGATGCGGATCTTTTCGGTGACCTCGGTATGGACCCGGGTCATTTCCTGGTTGCCGGCGGCGGCCACCAGGTTGGTATGGAAGGCTTCGTCCAGTTCGGCCACCCTGACGGCGTCGGATTCGCGGGCTTCGGGCGCGGCCAGCCAGATCGCATTGAGCTGCTCCAGCTCGGCGGTAGGCTCCTGCAGGCTGCACAGCTTTTCCAGCGCCGCCATCTCCAGCACGATGCGCAGGTCGTAGAGATTGTCGAGCCGGTCGAAATCGATGGGGCAGACCTTCCAGCCGCGCCGGAAGCCGACCTCCAGGTAGCCCTCGCGCTGCAACCGGAACAGCGCGTCGCGCAGCGGCGTGCGCGAGACGCCTTGCCGGCCGGCCATCTCGGTCTCGGTGAAATTGTCGCCCGGCAGCAGGCGGAAGCTGAAGATGTCGTCCTTGATCCGGTGATAGACCTGTTCGGCGAGCGGGTTGGCGACGGTGACGGTCATGGTGCGGGCATTCTGGTGTTCTCGGAGTGCGATCTCATGCCATCAGGCTGACATGGGCGGCGACGATGCGCCAGCCTTCGTCCATGCGCACCCAGGTCTGCATCTGGCGGCCTATCCTGTCGGAGGTATGGTCGGTGAATTCGGTGGAGACCGTAGCATAGTCGGTGCCGAAGGTGGTGACAACGGTGCGCTGCAGCTTGCGCGAGGCCGGCACGGGCGTGCAGGTCTTGCGGTACTGGCGGATGGCCTCGCCGCCCAGCAGCACTTCGGCCACACCGTAGCGGACGGTGGCCGGGGCATACCAGAACCAGCGGTCCAGGCTGGCAATGTCGTTGACCAGCAAGGCGTACTCGTAGTCGGCAAAGGCCTGTTCGACCTCGGCCACCACATGGGCCAGGTTCACTTGCATCATGGATGTTCTCCGGTATAGGCCGCGACCGCCGCCTGTAGTTGCGCCAGCGTGGCACGCCAGCCGACGATGCCGCCCTGGGCGGTCAGCATCTCCAGCGTGGCCTGATGGAAGGCGGGGAAGTAGCTGGCGCAGGCATCCTCGATCACCAGGCATTCGTAGCCCCGGTCATTGGCTTCACGCATCGAGGTCTGCACGCAGACCTCGGTGGTCACGCCCGCCACCAGCAGGTGGGTGATGCCCTGTTGCTGCAATTGCGCCTGCAGCTCGGTGGCGTAGAAGGCGCCCTTGCCGGGCTTGTCGATGACGATCTCGCCGGCGACGGGGGCCAGTTGCGGCAGGATCTGGTTGCCCGGCTCCCCGCGCACCAGGATGCGTCCCATCGGCCCGACATCGCCGATGCCCAGCGTGGGGTTGCCGCGCAGGCGCTTGGCACGCGGACAATCGGAGAGATCGGGCAGGTGCGATTCGCGCGTGTGCACCACCAGCATGCCGGCCTCACGCGCCAGTCGCAGCAGCGCCGCGACGGCAGGCACGATGGCCATCAGCGGACGCACGTCATTGCCCAGGGCGCTGCCGAAACCGCCTTCCTCGACGAAGTCGCGCTGCATGTCGATCACCAGCAGGGCCGTGCTGCCGGGATGGAAACGATAGGGATAGGGGATGGCGTCGATACGGATCATGCGGCCTCGCAGTGTTCAGGTTGCTCATGCTGCCCGGCCATCCAGCGGCCCAGGGCGGCGCGGTCGGCGCCTTGCGTGGCGACATCGCGCACCTCGTGGACAATGCGCCCTTCGGTCATCACCAGGATGCGATCGGACAATTCCAGCAATTCGTCCAGGTCCTCGCTCACCAGCAGCACCGCCGCGCCGCGCGCGCGGGCTTGCAGCAGGCGGGCGTGGATGTCGGCGACCGAGGCGAAGTCCAGCCCGAAGACCGGATTGGCGACGATCAATACATTGGCCGCGCCCGCATCGGCATGCTCGCCCAGTTCCCGGGCCAGCACGGCGCGCTGCACGTTGCCCCCGGAGAGCGTGCCGATGGCCCGTTCCGGGACCGGCGGCTTGACGTTGAAGGCGGCGATCAGCGACTGTGCCTGGCGTTTCATGGCGCCACGGTCGATGCGCCAGCCCCCGCGCTTGAAGGGGGCGACATCGAAATTGCGCAAGGCCATGTTCTCGGCCACGCTCAGGCCGGGGATGCAGGCATTGCGCAGCGGTTCCTCGGGTAGCGCGAACACGCGCAGGCGGCGCATCTCGCCGCGGGTGGCGGCATAGGGTGCGCCATCGATGTGGATCTCACCCTGCAGGTAGCGACGCTGGCCCAGCAGGGCTTCCACCAGTTCCTTCTGGCCATTGCCGGAGATGCCGGCCAGGCCGACGATCTCGCCGCGCCGGGCCTGCAGCGACAGCGCACGGACCGCCGCCACGCCACGATCATTGTTCACGGTGAGCTGGCTGACCGCCAGGCCGATGGTGGCGTCGCCGGGGACGGGGGCGCGCGCCACCGCCGTCTTTTCTTCGCGCGCATGGCCCATCATCCAGTGCGCCAGTTCATCGGGACTGGTCTCGGCCACGCTGGCACTGGATACCAGACGCCCCTTGCGCAGCACGGTCACATCGTCGGCGTAGGCGGTGACTTCATGGAACTTGTGCGTGATCATCAGGACCGTCAGTTCCTGCTGGCGCGTCAGTGCGTGCATCAGGCCCAGCACTTCATCGGCTTCCTGGGGTGTCAGGACCGAGGTCGGTTCATCCAGGATCAGCAGGCGACGGCGCAGGTAGAGTTGCTTGAGGATTTCCAGCTTCTGCTTCTCGCCGGCGGACAGGCTGCTGACCACACGATCCAGCGCCAGCCGGAAGGGCATGGCCGCCATGAATTCGTCCAGCGCTGCGCGCTCGCCGCGCCAGCGGATGCGCCAAGGCAGGTCGCCCCGCGCCAGCAGCAGGTTTTCGGCCACCGTCAGGCTGGGCGCCAGCGTGAAGTGCTGGTAGACCATGCCGATGCCGAGTTGATGGGGAACCCGTGGACCACGGATCTCGACTTCGCGGCGATCGGCCACGATGCTGCCCTGGTCCAGCGGGCTATAGCCCACCAGTCCCTTGACCAGGGTGCTCTTGCCGGCGCCGTTCTCGCCCAGCAGCGCATGGATGGTGCCGGCGCGGATCTTCAGCGACACCTCGTCCAGCGCCCGGAACGCGCCGAAGGACTTGCCGGCCCCGAGGATCTCCAGCTCAAGCGCGTGCATGATCACTGCCCGATCACATCGATCAGCGCGGCCGAGTTCGACACCGCGCCAAACACGCCACCCTGCATTTTGATCATCGACAGCGCCGCCAGGTGGTTGCCGTGGTCGGTCGCGCCGCAGCAGTCGGCCAGCATCACGCACTCGAAGCCACGGTCGTTGGCTTCACGCATGGTGGTATGCACGCAGACATCGGTGGTGATGCCGGTCAGCACGATGTTGCGGATGCCGCGCGTGTGCAGGACCAGCTCCAGGTCGGTGGCGCAGAAGGAACCCTTGCCGGGTTTGTCGATGATGATTTCGCCCGCGATGGGGGCCAGTTCCGGGATGATCTCCCAGCCCGGTTCGCCGCGCACCAGGATGCGTCCACAGGGACCGGGGTCGCCGATGCCCACGCCGTTGCTGCCGATCTGGCGTGAGCGCCAGCGCTTGTTGGCGGGCAGGTCGGAGAGGTCGGGGCGATGGCCTTCGCGCGTGTGGATGATGGTGTAGCCACCGGCACGCATGGCGGCCAGCACGCGCTTGATCGGCGCGATGGGCGCGCGCGTGAGCGAGAGGTCATAACCCATCTTGTCGACGTAGCCGCCGATGCCGCAGAAGTCGGTTTGCATGTCGATGACGATCAGCGCGGTATTGGCCGGGGTGAGCGCGCCATCGTAGGGCCAGGGATAGGGTTCGGCCTGGATGAAGAGTTCGGACATGGTGGCTCCTTGGTGAATTATCGGGTCAGGCTCAGTTCGCCCGGGGCGCTGGAGAGCGTGCGATCGGGGCGGCAGGTGAGGATCATGATCAAGAGCGTGAGCGCATAGGGCGCGGCATTGAAGAGGTAGTAACCGGAGGTCACGCCCACTGCCTGCAGCGCCGGGCCGAGCGCGCCGGCGGCGCCGAACAGCAGCGCCGCCAGCAGGCAGCGCCACGGTTGCCAGCGCGCGAAGATCACCAGGGCGACGGCCATCAGGCCCTGGCCGCTGGAGAGTCCCTCGTTCCAGCTGCCGGGGTAGTACAGCGACAGGTAGGCGCCACCGACGGCGGCCAGGAAGCCGCCGGCTGCGGTGGCGGCGATACGCGTGCCGACGATGCGATAGCCCAGCGCGCGGGCCGTCTCGGCATGGTCGCCGACCAGTCGCAAGGCCAGTCCCCAGCGCGTGGCTGACAGGCCCCATTGCAGCAGCAGCGCCAGCACCACGCCGACGAAGAACAGGGCATTGATCTGCAGCGCGTGGTGCAGGCGCGCGTTGCTGCTCCAGGCGCCCAGGTCGAGCGAGGGCAGCATCGCTGCCTGGGGCTGGATGAAGGGCTTGCCCAGGAAGAAGGCCAGGCCGGTCCCCAGCAGCATGAGCGCAATGCCGAAGGCGATGTCATTGACCCGTGGCAGCGAGCACACCACGCCGTGCAGCGTGCCCAGCAACAGGCCCGAACAGCCCGCCGCCAGTACGCCCAGCCAGGCTGATCCGGTGTAGAAGGAGGCGGCATAGCCGGTCATGGCGCCGGCCACCAGGATGCCTTCCAGGCCCAGGTTCACGCGGCCGCCTTTCTCGGTCAGGCATTCTCCCAGGCTGACGAAGAGGAAGGGCGTGCCGACCCGGATCGCGCCGGCAAACAGGGCCAGCAACAGGGTTGCGTAGTCGATGTCATGCATGGGGCAGCTCCTTGGCCGGGATGGCCTGCGCCTGTGCCTGCCAGCGCAGCTTCAGCGCGGCCAGGCGTCCGGTGATCGCTTCCCAGGTCAGCAGGTTGCAGAACAGCAGGCCCTGCAGCACCAGGGTGGTGGCGTCGGGCAGGTCGAGCCGGCGCTGCAGCAGGCTGCCGCTGGCCTCGACGCCGCCGATGACGATCGCGCAGACGATGATGGCCAGCGGGTTCTGGCGCGCCGCGAACGCCACCAGGATGCCCGAGAAGCCGTAGCCGGCCAGCAGCGCGCTGGTGGCGCTGCCCTGCACGGCACTGACCTCGAAGAGGCCCGCCAGCCCGGCGGCTGCGCCACCGAGGGCGCAGGCCGTCAGGACCAGGCGATTGACCGGCAGCCCGACCAGTCGCGCCGTGCGGACATTGCCGCCGACCACGCCCATGGCAAAGCCGGTGACGCTATGGCGCAGCAATACCCAGGCCGCGACGCAGGCGATGGCGCCCCAGGCCAGGCCCCAGTGCACTTCCAGGCCGGGCAGCGAACCCACCAGGTAGGGATCGGGCAATGGCAGGGTCGAGGGTTTGTTGAGGCTGGCCGGATCGCGCAGCGGCCCCTCCACCAGATGCTTGAACAGCGCCACGGCCAGATAGGACAGCAAGAGGCTGGAGATGGTCTCGTTGACACCGCGCCACTGGCGCAGCGCGCCGCACAGCGCGATCCACAGGCCACCGGCCAGCATCGCCGCCAGTGCCATGAGCACCAGCATCGGGATCGAGGGCAGGGCCGGCAGCAGTTGCGGCATCACCGCCGCGGCCAGCCCGCCCAGCGCCAGCGCGCCTTCGCCACCGATGACGATCAGGCCCACCCGCGCCGGCAGCGCCACGCACAGCGCCGTCAACAACAGGGGCGCGGCGCGTTGCAGCGTGTTCTGCCAGGCGAACAGGGTGCCGAAGGCTCCCTGGAAGATCAGCAGGCAGGCCTCGCCCGCCGGTTTGCCCTGCACCAGCAGGAACAGCACGAACAGCAGCAGCGTGCCGGCCAGCGCGCACAGGGTCGGCAGCGTCGGAGCGGCGCCGTTGAACAGGGCCGAGCGCAGCCTGCGGGGCGTCCAGCGCGCCGGACCTGCCTCGGCGGGAGCAGTGATGGAAGTCATGGCACCGTCCTGCAAGTGGGGATCAGACCTGGCCGACCACGCCGGCCACCAGGTAATTCATCTTCTCCAGCGCCACGTCGGTCTGGACCTGGGTAGTGCCGGCCGGGATCACGGTATTGCCCTTGTTGTCCTTGATCGGTCCCTTGAAGATCTGGAACTTGCCGGCCAGCATCTGGGCCTTGATCTCATCGGCCTTCTTCTTGGCCGGGGCACTCACGGCCGCGCCATAGGGCGACATCTTGACGAAGTCATCCTTCAGGCCGCCGCGCAGGAAGTTGATCATGGGCTTGCCCTCCAGCGTGGCCTTGACGATCTCGGTGTAGGGCGTGGCCCAGTTCCACTCCGCGCCCGTGAGGTAGCCCTTGGGCGCCAGCGCGGCCTGGCTGGCGTGGTAGCCGGTGGTCATGATGCCGCGCTTCTCGGCAGTCTCGACGATCACCTTGGGGCCATCGACGTGACAGGTGATGACGTCGCAGCCCTGGTCGATGAGGCTATTGGCGGCTTCGGCTTCCTTCACCGGCAGCGACCAGTCACCGGTGAAGATGACGTGGCAGGTGATGGCCGGATCGACCGATTGCGCGCCCAGCGTGAAGGCGTTGATGTTGCGCAGCACCTGCGGGATCGGCTTGGCGGCGATGAAGGCCAGCTTCTTGCTCTTGCTCATATGGCCGGCGACCACGCCGGAGAGGTATTCGCATTCCTCGATGTAGCCGAAGAAGCTGCCCACGTTCATGGGGTGCTTGCCGGCCGTCCACAGGCCGCCACAGTGGGCGATGCGGACCTTGGGATATTTCTCGGCGATCTTGAGCACATGCGGGTCGAAGTAGCCGAAGGAAGTCGGGAACAGCAGCGTGGCGCCGTCCTGCTGGATCATGGCTTCCATGGTCTTTTGCACGGCCACGGTCTCGGGCACCTTTTCTTCCTCGATCACCTTCACGCCCGGCATCTTCTTGATGATGGCGGCGGCCTGTGCATGCGACTGGTTGTAGCCGAAGTCATCGCGCGCGCCGACGTAGATGAAGCCCACGGTCAGGGGACCGGCGGCCAGCAGATCCAGCGGGAAGGCGGCGCCCAGGGCGGCGGCACCGGAGAGTTTCAGGAAATCGCGGCGGTTTTTCATGTTGTTGCGCTCCAATGAGAACGTGGGTGGTGGGGGATCACTGCGTACGGATCAGGACAGCGCCAGCGTGCCCGGCGCCTGCATGCGCGCCGGCTTGCGGACTTCGCGCTGGAAGATCTCCATGGAAAGCTTCTTGGCCGCGATGAAGCTCGCCTGCGACAGCGTCTCCACCGTGCGCGGTCGCGCATCCTGGTAATGCAAGATGTCTGCCACCGCCGTCGGGCGCTTGGTCAGCAGCAGGATCTGGTCGGCCAGGTAGACCGCTTCTTCCAGGTCGTGCGATACCAGCACCATCGTGGTGCCGGTCTGCATGAAGACCTGTTGCAGCTTTTCGCGGATGAACAGCGTCATCTCGAAGTCCAGCGCCGAGAAGGGCTCGTCCAGGAACAGCACCTCCGGTCCCGGCGCCAGGGCGCGCATGATGGAGGCGGTCTGCTGTTGCCCGCCCGAGAGTTCATAGGGATAGCGCATCAGGTCGAACTTCACATCGAAGGACGCTACCAGTTCATCGACCCGGTGCTTGATCTCGGCCTTGGACTTGCCTTCCAGCTTCAGGGGATAGGCGATGTTGTCGATGGTGCGCAGCCAGGGGAACATGGCATCGCGGTAGTTCTGGAACACGTAGCCGATCTTGGTCTGCGCCAGCGACTTGCCGTCAAACAGGATCTGGCCGGCATCGATGGGGATGAGCCCGGCGATCATGTTGATCAGCGTGGACTTGCCGCAGCCATTGGGGCCGAAGACCGAGACGATCTGGTGCTTGGGGATGTCCAGGTCGAAATTCTCGTACAGCGGCCAGCCGGCGAAATGCTTGGTGAGGCCGCGAATGGTGATGTGGGTGCCCGGCGGTCCCGGCAGGAAGGGGACTTCCGGGGGCAGGTCTATCTTGGGACTGATCACGACGCTCATCTTCCGCTCCAGTGGACGAACCGTTTTTCGATGATGATGAAGACCACGTTCAACACGTAACCGAGTGCGCCGGCCGAGAGGATGGCGGCATACATCTCGCGCACGTTCAGGACTTGCTGGGTGTCGATGATGCGGTGACCCAGGCCGTTCTCGGAGCCGATGAACATCTCGGCCACGATCACGATCACCAGGGCCATCGAGACCGCGCTGCGCAAGCCCACGAAACTGGCTTGCAGGCTTTCCCAGACCAGCACATCGCAGAAGATGCGCCAGCGCGAGGCACCCATGACCTTGGCCGCCATCACCCGCTGCTTGCGCGCATTGAGCACGCCATAGGCGCTGTTGAAGAGCACGATCAGGAAGGCGCCGAAGGCGGCGATGGCGACCTTGTTGATGTCGGAGACACCGAAGATCAGCAGGAACAGCGGGATCAGCGCCGACGAGGGCGTGGAGCGGAAGAAATCGATCAGGAATTCGACGCTGCGATAGGCGCGCTCGTTGCTGCCCAGCAGCACACCGATGGGCAGGCCCAGCACGGCCGCGATGGCAAAGGCTTCCAGCGTGCGCAGGACGGTGACGCTGAAGTCCAGCAGCAGCGGGCCACCGGCCAGGCCCTTGACCATGGCCATGAGCGTCGCCTCCGGGGGCGGCAGCAGGATGGCCTTGATCCAGCCGGCGCGCACCACCAGGTCCCACACCACGAACAGCGCAACCGGGCCGATGAGGGGGAGCAGGCGGCCCAGCATGGCGCGCTTGCGTGGCTTGCGGGCCGCAGTAGGGGCCGGGGCAGCCGTGGGCGGCGTGACCGCAGCCACGGTCACGGAAGGAGCGACGGTATCGTTCATGATGGCCTCAGCCCTTGTAGATCAGGTTGTCGACCACGATGCGTTGCGAGAACACCCCCTTGTCGACGAACAGGTCGTAGAACTTCTGGAAGTAGGCGATATCGCTGGGCTTGAACTCGTTGTAGAGCATGTAGGACGCCAGCGGCACTTCCTTGGTCAGCGCCCCTTCGATGGCGGTGTAGCCCTTCAGGTAAGTACGGGCCTGGTCGGGATTGCTGCGCACCAGTTCGATGCCGCGTGCATAGGCGGCGATGTATTTGCGGGCCAGCTCCGGGTGCTGCTTGATGAAGTCGGTGGTCAGTGCCGCCGCGCCGCCATGCCAGGGCGCCATGGGATCACCCAGGATGTACTTGGCGATCACGCCGGCTTCCAGTACGCGGGTACTGTTGCTCATGCGTCCGACGGTGCCGGTCGGCTCCAGCGTGTAGGCGGCATCGACCTGGCCGGCCGCCAGCGAGGCCACATGCTGACCGATGGGCAGTTCCACCACGGTGGCGCCGGTGGCACCGGCCCGTTCCAGCACGGTCTTGGCCAGCGTGACGTTCTGGATGCCGGGGCCGGAGGCGACCTTCTTGCCCTTGAGCTCGGCGATCGACTTCACCGGGCTGTCCTTGGGCACCAGGAATTCATCCAGCACGTACTTGGCATTGCTGGGATTGGTGGCGAAGATCTTGAACAGGCCGGGCTGCGCCAGTTCGCCGATGGCCAGGTTGCCCGCCCCGGTGCCGTTGGCCGAGCCATCGGCACGACCCGCCAGCATGGCTTCCATCACCTGCTGGGCGCCGGCGAACTTGAGCGCCTGCACGTCCAGTCCGGCCTGCTTGAAATAACCCGCTTCCACGGCGGCGAAGAAGGGCAGGCCGGCCGCCACCGGCCAGTAGCCGATGCGGATGGGGACGGTCTGGGCGCGCAGGATGGCGGGGGCGCCCGCGATGGCGGCGGTCGCGGCCACCGCACCGGCCCTGGCGATGAAGCGGCGACGGCTGGTGTGGTGGACAGCGGATGGGGTGGTCTTTTTCATGAGCAGCTCCGTAGTGAGGTGTCAGTGCAGCGAATCGAGGTAGTGGACCCAGCCGCCGTGGTGGGTGATGTCGGTGGCGCTGGCGATGCCGGCCGGTTCGCAGATGAAGCCCTTGACGCTGCTGCCGTCGGCCAGCTCCACCGTGCCGATGCCCAGCGGCACCGGAATGGCCGCCACGAAGCCACCGAACTGGCGCAGCGGCATCTCCCACACTTCCACCGCGATGGCGGCACCTTCGCCGTCGGTGCGGGCCAGGCCGGGCTTGGGCGGGGTGGTGCCGGCCAGCGCGTAGAGACGGTAGTGCGCGGCGGTGCGGGTGACGGCCACGCGGCATGCGCCGGCTTCCAGCAATTGCCAGTTCAGGGGCTGGCCGCTGAGATGGGCGCCGACCACGCAGACCTTGATGGTGGTTTCGTTGAAGGGCAGAGGGGCGGCGGCGATGGCATCGCCCTGGGCGGCACCGCCCAGTTGCTGCTGGAAGCGCGCGCCGGCCTCGGCCAGCAGGTGATCGGCGCCGGCCGGGCCGATCAGGGTCACGCCGGCGGGCAGGCCGTCGCGACGCCAGACGCCCGGGATGGCCAGCGCCGCCATGTCCATCAGGTTGACGAAGTTGGTGTAGTAGCCCAGTTGGGAATTGCGCACCACCGGATCGGCTTGGACCTCGGCGATGGTCGGGAAGGTGGTGGTGGTGGGCACCAGCATCAGGTCGCTGCCGGCCAGCAGGTTTTCTGCTTCGCGCCTCAGATCGGCCAGGCGGTATTGGGCGTTGAAGGCATCCACCGCGTCGTATTGGTCGGCTTGCGCAGTGATCTGGCGCACCACCGGGTGGATGGCTTGCGGGTTCTCCACGAAGAAGTCGCCCAGCGCGGCGCGGCGTTCGCCCACCCAGGGGCCCTGATACAGCAACTGTGCGGCATCGCTGAAGGGGGCATAGGGGATGGTCACCAGGCTCACACCGGGCAGGGCGGAAAGTCGTGCCAGGGTGCGTTCCCAGGCTTCCTGGGCCACCGCATCGCCATAGAACTCGCAATGGTCGGGGATGGCGATGCGATAGCCGCGCCGCTTCACGCCCAGCATCGCCGGCCGCCGCGAATAGCCATCCTCGGCGTCAAAGCCGGCGGCGCTGTGCAAGACGCGCCAGGCATCGGCCACGTCGTGGGCGAAGATGGAGATGCAATCCAGGGTGCGACAGGCCGGCACCAGCCCGCGTGCGCTGATCAAGCCCTTGGTCGGCTTCAGGCCCACCAGATGGT
Source organism: Herbaspirillum sp. NPDC087042 (assembly GCF_044745245.1). Lineage (NCBI taxonomy): Bacteria > Pseudomonadati > Pseudomonadota > Betaproteobacteria > Burkholderiales > Oxalobacteraceae > Herbaspirillum > Herbaspirillum sp. NPDC087042. The sequence continues at coordinate 258,812 of NZ_JBIUZW010000008.1, forward strand.
TGAAGGCTGCCGGTACGCGGCCCGAACCGGCCGTATCGGTACCCAGCGAAAACATCACCTGGCCCAGCGCCACCGCCACGGCCGAACCGGAGCTGGAGCCGCCGGAGACAAACTGCGGGTCGATCGCATTGCGTACCGCGCCATAGGGCGAGCGCACGCCCACCAGGCCGGTCGCGAACTGGTCCAGGTTGGTCTTGCCCACCAGCAGCGCGCCGGCCGCCTGCAGGCGTTGCACCACGGTGGCGCTGTCGGTCGCCAGGCGGCCGAACTCGGGGCAGGCGCCGGTGGTGGTCATCTCGGCCACGTCGATGTTGTCCTTGACCGCGAAGGGGATGCCGAACAGGGGCATGCTCTCCAGCACGGCCTCGCCCTTGATCTGCCACATCAGGTCCAGCGCGGCGGCCTGCTGTTTGAGTTGCTTGGCCGGTACGCGACTGATCCAGACTTCATCGCGGCCGGCGCTGTCGATGCGCGCCAGCAACTCGGCGACGGTCTTGCCGGGCGTGCTGCGGCCCTCCCGGTAAGCCGCCAGCGTGGCGGCGATGGTGGTCGGGGCGGGGGCCTCGGCGCTGCTTGGGTAGGGGGTCTGGGTAGCGGTCATTTTGGATATTCAAACTTGAATACAAGATTGAATATCTTTAAGCAGAAGGCGTGCCAGGCTGGCCGGGGAGCCTGGCGGGTAGAGCTGGAGTCAGATGGGGAGCGGGTTTGCGGCCAGTCTTGCGGCGCGGCATGGTGTTGCCGGGCAACGGGCAGTATTTGTCAACGAGACAAATTGGTGAGGTTTGCGCTGTTTTTGTACGTTTCCAGACCGGAAGGGGGCGGGGCGTGCACGGTAAACCGGCACGCCAGGGAGATCAGTGGCCGCAGCTCGCCATCAAAGCTCGCCCCACACCGCATTCAAGGCGGCCAATGCCGCCAGTCCGGCGGTCTCGGTGCGCAGCACGCGGCTGCCCATGGACAGCATCAGGGCGCCCTGGGCGCAGGCAAGGTCTTCTTCTTCCTCGCTGAAGCCGCCTTCGGGGCCGACCATCAGGGTCACGGCTTGCGGCGGATGATGGCGCGCCCAGCCCGACAAGGGTTCCTCGCCGCGCGGCGAGAGCAGGATGCGGCGGTGCAGGTCGCTCTGGCCGATCCAGCGTTTGAAGTCGGCCAGTTCGCCCAGATGGGGCAGGCGATTGCGGCCGCACTGCTCGGCCGCCGAGTGGATGATGCCTTGCCAGTGCGCCTGCTTCTTCTCGGCGCGCTCGCCGGACAGACGCACCACGCAACGCTGTGCGGCCAGCGGTTGCAGGGCGGTGGCGCCCAGTTCCACGGCCTTTTCCACGATCCAGTCCATCTTGGAGGCCTCGGGCAGGGCCTGGGCCAGCGTCAGGGCATAGGGCAACTCGGCCTCGCGCGGCGAGAAGGTCTTGACCTCGGCGTGGGCGCGTTTCTTCTCGATGGTGCTGAGGGTGGCGGTATATTCACCGCCCTCGCCATTGAAGAGGGTGATGGCATCGCCCGGTTGCAGGCGCAGGACCTGGATATGGTGGGTGATCTGGTCGGGCAGGGGCAGCGCCGAACCGATACTCAGGGCTTGCGGGAGGAAGAAACGGGGCATGGGCAGGGTCCTGAAGGCGGTGCGGGTCAAAAAATGAGGTAAACCTTGTCAATCCGGTCATCGGAGTGGTCGCCAATTTTAATCCCCGGGGCGCACTCTGGTAAAATACGGGCCCGCGCCGACCCGGAGCTTCCGGGACCGGTGCTTTTGCTCCAGAACCCGATTTTTGCGCCTGGCGGCGCCTCCAGCAACTCTCAGACATCGACATGATTTCCACTCTTCCCACCGACAAGATGGCCAACGCGATCCGCGCGCTGGCGATGGACGCAGTTCAAAAAGCCAATTCCGGACACCCGGGCATGCCGATGGGGATGGCGGAAATCGCGGTAGCCCTGTGGGCCAAGCACTATCGTCACAACCCGGCCAACCCGCAATGGGCCAACCGTGACCGTTTCGTGCTCTCCAACGGCCACGGCTCCATGCTGCAATACGCGCTGCTGCACCTGACCGGCTACGACCTGCCGATGGAAGAGATCAAGAACTTCCGTCAGCTGCACTCCAAGACCGCCGGCCACCCCGAAGTGCATATCACCCCGGGCGTGGAAACCACCACCGGCCCGCTGGGCCAGGGCATCACCAATGCCGTGGGCATGGCGCTGGCCGAAAAGCTGCTGGCCGCCGAATTCAACAAGCCCGGCCTGTCCGTGGTGGATCACTACACCTACGCCTTCGTCGGCGACGGCTGCCTGATGGAAGGCATCTCCCACGAAGCCTGCTCGCTGGCGGGCGTGCTGAACCTGTCCAAGCTGATCGTGCTGTATGACGACAACGGCATCTCCATCGACGGCCACGTCGAAGGCTGGTTCAAGGACGACACCCCGAAGCGCTTCGAAGCCTACGGCTGGAACGTCATCCCGGCCGTGGACGGCCACAACGTCGAAGCCGTCAGCGCCGCGATCCACCAGGCCAAGCTGGCCGACAACCCGACCCGGATCTGCGCCCGTACCGACATCGGCAAGGGTTC